>NZ_JBYNDP010000017.1:0-45798 GCF_059783535.1 Tateyamaria sp.
TGCCGTTGCAGCCACAGATTTCCGCATCACGCGGTAAGGCTGCAACGGCTGCTAAAGGGTCCACGGGGGCACCCCCTTGGTAAGCAGGCCCAAAGATCACCGTATCGCGCATCTCGGCGATGTCGGTCTTGTCGCGGATCAGGCCAAAGAACCAGTTGCTGTCGGCGGTGTCGCCATACATGACGGTGCCGACAACTACGTTGTCCTCGATCACAAGCCTTCGATAGACCCCGCGCCCGGGATCTCGTAACACGATGTCCTCGCGCCCCTCGCCATTGGCAAAATCACCCGCGCTGAACAGATCACAGCCCGTGACCTTCAGCTTGGTGCTCAGTTCTTTCTGAACAAACGCGGCCTCTTCGCCCATGATTGTCTGAGCGGCGACTTTCGCCTGATCATAAAGCGGGGCGACAAGTCCAAAGATCGCGCCGTTGTGTTCGACGCATTCACCGACCGCGAGGATGTTTTGGTCCGAGGTCAGCATCTGGTCATCCACATGGATGCCCTTGCCCACGGCAAGACCAGCCTCTTGGGCCAGTTTCACATTGGGACGGATGCCCACTGCCATAACCAGCAGGTCGCACGGCAGTTCGGTGCCATCGTCCAAAAGTAGCGCCTTGACCTTGCCGTCTTGCCCAAGGATTTCCTTGGAGTTTGCCTGACACAGCACCGTAATGCCCTTGTCCACCAGCGCCTTGCGCAGCAGATAGCCAGCGGCCTCGTCCAGCTGACGCTCCATCAGGTGGCCCATGATGTGCACGACAGTGACGTCCACACCGCGCGCCGCCATACCAGCGGCCGCTTCGAGCCCGAGCAGACCGCCGCCAATGACCACAACCTTGTTCTGCGGCCCCATCGACATCATCAATTCGGTGTCTTCCAGATCGCGATAGGCGATCACGCCATCCAGATCATGGCCGGGCAGGGGGATCATGAATGGGTTCGAGCCCGTGCCAAAAATCAACTTGTCATAGGGAAGAACGTCGCCGTTCTCGGCGGTCACGGTCTTGGCCGCCCGATCCACCGCCATCACCCGTTCACCAAAGCGGCAGGTCACCCCGTTGTTTTCGTACCAGTCGGCATCGTGGGTCACGATCTCTTCGTAGGTCTTATCGCCCGCCAGAACGGGGCTCAGCATGATACGGTTGTAGTTCCCACGCGGCTCGGCGTTGAACAGGGTGACGTTCACGTCTGCGCCCGCATCAAACAGGTGCTCGAGCGCACGGCCCGAGGCCATACCAGCACCAATGACGATGATGTTCTGTGTCATATATCTGCTCCGCAATCTGCGTCCGAGGGAAGTCCCCGGCCTTGGGTGGGGGCGATAGCCCCCTTCCGTAGGAAGGGTTGGGGGCTGTCCGGCGATGCCAGGCGTGCCATGGGTATGAGGGCATGCATTGGCGTCACTCCGCTGCGATGGCTTTGCCACCATCAGCGGTCGATGATTTCGGCTTGGGTTTCGCGCCGTGCTCATATTCTTCAAGAAAATCAAGTACGTCCTGCCGGTAGGTGTAGTAGTCCGGATGCTCCAACAGCGCCTTGCGCGTGCGTGGTCGGGGCAGGTCCACATCCACGATCTTGCCAATGGTCGCCTGCGGTCCGTTGGTCATCATCACCACCCGATCCGCGAGCAGAATGGCCTCGTCCACGTCATGCGTCACACAGATTGCGGTCACCTTGGTACGCGACCACACCTCCATCAGTACTTCCTGCAATTCCCACCGGGTGAGCGAGTCGAGCATCCCAAACGGCTCATCCAAGAGCAGCAGTTTCGGCGACAGCGCAAACGCTCGCGCAATGCCCACCCGCTGCTTCATCCCGTTCGACAGGTCCGCGGCCTGCTTGTCCATCGCGTCAGCCAGCCCAACACGCTCAAGGTAGTACTCCACTACATCCTGGCGCTCCTGCCGCGACGCGCGGGGATAGACCTTGTCCACACCAATTGCGACGTTCTCCTTGGCGCTCAGCCACGGGAACAGGTTGGGGGACTGGAACACCACCGCACGCTCGGGATCGGCCCCCTCCACATGCCGACCATCCAGCTTGATAGCCCCTTTGGAGATCTCGTTCAGCCCCGCAGCCATGGTCAGCACGGTCGACTTGCCGCAGCCCGAGTGACCAATCAGCGAGATAAACTCGCCCTTGTTGATCTTGAGATCGAAATCCTCGACCACCGTGAGCGGCCCCTTCGGCGTCGGATACACCTTGTGCAACTGCGAGAAGTCGAGGAACCGGTTCTCGATCATCCCCTTCTGTGCATCGGCCACGGCAGAGGGCACACCGTGAATCGGGGTCACATCAGGCAAGGGCTTTGTGCCCTCGACCTTCGCCTCGATCCCCACATCCATCAGGTACTTGGTCACATCCGCTCGCAACCGCTTGAACTCGCTGTTGTGGTTCATCTCCATCCGGTCGCGCGGGCGGGGGATGGTGACTTTGAACTCCTCGCCCAAGGTCCCATCCGGGTTCAGCGCAATGATGCGGTCGGCTAGAATAATGGCCTCGTCGACATCATTGGTGATCAGCACACAGGTCTTCTTGTCGGCTTCCCAGATATGCTCGATCTCGTCTGCCAGATTGGCGCGGGTCAGCGCGTCCAGCGCAGACAACGGCTCGTCCAGCAACAGCACTTCCGGGTTCATCGCCAGCGCACGGGCCACATTCACCCGCTGCCGCATACCGCCCGACAACTCCGCCGGACGACGCGTTGTTGCGTGACCCAGGCCAACCATCTTCACATAGTGGTCCACCTTCTCGGCCCGCTCCGCCTTCGACAGGTTCGGGAAAATGGTATCGACCGCCAGACCCACATTCCCGTTTACCGTCAGCCACGGCATCAGCGAATAGCTCTGAAAGATCACCCCACGCTCCGGCCCCGGCCCGGTGATAGGCGCGCCCTTGAACGTCACCTCACCAGTCGAAGGGGTATCCAGACCCGCCATCAGGTTTATCAGGGTCGTCTTGCCAGTGCCCGAGAAGCCGAGGAGCACCAAAAACTCCCCCTCTTCCACGGACAGAGAGATGTCTTTCAGAACCTCCGTCCGCTCGGTGCCTGTCTCGAAATACTTCGATACGTTTTTGAACTCGATCATGCTCATTGGGATCACCGGTTGTTCGTGAAGGTGAACATGGACTGGATGGCGTACATCAGGCGGTCCAGCAGGAAGCCGATGATGCCGATGGTAAAGACAGCCACCATGATCTTGGCGAGGGATTGCGAAGACCCGTTCTGGAACTCATCCCAGACGAACTTGCCCAGACCGGGGTTCTGCGCCAGCATCTCGGCGGCGATCAGAACCATCCAACCAACACCCAAGCTCAGGCGCAGACCGGTAAAGATCAGCGGCAGGGCTGAGGGCAGGACTAGCTTGGTGATCTTGGTCCAGGTGTTCATTTTCAGAACTTTCGACACGCTCACCAAATCCTTGTCGATGCTAGCAACGCCAAGGGCTGTGTTGATCAGCGTCGGCCATAGCGAACACAGGGTCACGGTGATGGCCGAGGTGAGGAAGGATTTGGCGAAAAAGCCGTCCGCAGCATAGGTGGCAGACACAACCATGGTCACGATGGGCAACCACGCCAGCGGCGATACGGGCTTGAAGATTTGGATCAGTGGGTTGATGGCGGCATTGACCGTCGGACTCAAACCGGCAGCGATGCCCAAGGGGATGGCGACAACCGACGCGATCAGAAAGCCAAAGAACACGGTCTGGATCGAGGTCCAGATTTGATCGTAGTAAGTCGGCTTGCCGGTATAGACGCGCTCCTTCACGCGGTCGGCTTGACCATCCGCGATCAGCTTGGCGTTGCGTTCATCCTGCCGGACATAGAACGCCGCCTCTTTCTCCTTCTCGCGCTGCGCATCTTCATGCAGCTTTCCGACCTGCTCCCAAACCTGTGCGGGGCCGGGGATCGCACCCAGCGAAGTTTGCACCGTCGGTGCCAGCGAGGCCCATGCGACCAGGAAAAAACCGATGGCGACAAGCGGAACGCCCAGCAAGCGCCAGATTTCCTTGGTCTGCGCCTTGGGGTTGTCTCCTGCGGCGGCCTTCAGCACCGGGGTTAACCAGGCAAGGCCGAGAACCTGGAACCATTTGTCGGCGGCGTTGATGCGGGTGAATGTCCGCTGCTTGCGCTCTTCGCGCGCTGCGGCGTCCAGATCGGATGGGTCGATGGCGGTCATGTCAGGGCCTCCTCGGCGGGATCGGGCGGGGCGGTGAAAACCCCATATCTTGTGTCTGGCGGGCTATGCTGCACTGCGGCGGTGCATAGGGGGTGTACGGGGGGTGCACGCAGGGTGAGACCGGTATGTTGGGGGCTCTTGCGGCACAGCAGCGTGCCTGAGTTTTGAGCAAACGCCCCACCGTTGGGGCCGGATTGCTGCGAAGCAGCGTAGGGTGGGCATTGCTGCCCACCCCCGTCAGGGCTTTCAACCTTCGACTGCGTTGCCGATGACCTTCTGGTCACCCTTTAGGCCGATGGGCAGGCTATCGATGTAGGCGTTGGGAGTTTTGCCGTCATAGGCGATGCCATCGATGATGTCGGCGGCAGGCGTCGGTGCCTTGAACCCATCACTATCCCAGGGGAAGTCGGCTTCGTTCGCCAGGCCTTCGTCCACCAGCAGGCGGGCTGCTTCGAGGTAAATCTCGGGCTTGTAGACCTTCGCGGCCATGTCGAAATACCACTGGTCGGGCTTCGCTTCGGCGATCTGACCCCAGCGGCGCATCTGCGTCAGGTACCAGATGGCATCCGAATAAAACGGGTATGTCGCGTTGTAGCGGAAGAATACGTTGAAGTCGGGGGCCGGGCGGCGGTCGCCCTTCTCGAATTCAAAGAAACCGGTCATCGAGTTTGCAATCACGTCGTAGTCCGCGCCCACATATTCCGAGCGGCTCAGGATCTCGACCGCTTCCTCGCGGTTGGCGTTGTCGTTCTCGTCCAGCCAGATGGCCGCACGGATCAGCGCCTTAGTGATGGCCTTGGTCGTGTTCGGGTACTCTTCAGCAAACTCGTTGGTGATGCCGAACACCTTTTCAGGGTTGTTCTTCCACATGTCGTAGTCGGTGATAACCGGTACGCCGATGCCCTTGAACACGGCTTGCTGGTTCCATGGCTCACCGACGGCATAGCCATATATTGTGCCAGCTTCCATTGTGGCGGGCATTTGTGGGGGCGGGGTTACGCTCAGCAGCACGTCTGCGCCGATCTGGCCGGTGATATTGTCGGGGCTGTAGTAGCCCGGCTCCAGACCACCGGCGGCCAGCCAATAGCGGATTTCGTAGTTGTGGGTCGAGACGGGAAACACCATTCCCATGTTGAAGGGCAGGCCTTGGTCCTTGTAGTCCTCAACGACCGGCGCCAGGGCTTCAGCGCTGATCGGGTGCTGCGGGCGACCATCGTCCATCAGCGGGACGTGAGGCTTCATCTCTTCCCAGATTTCGTTTGAAACCGTGATGCCGTTGCCGTTCAGGTCCATGGAGAATGGAGTGATGATATGCGCCTCGGTGCCGTAGCCGATGGTGGCGGCAAGGGGCTGGCCCGCCAGCATGTGTGCGCCGTCCAGTTGGCCATCGATCACACCGTCCAGCAGCACTTTCCAGTTTGCTTGTGCCTCCAGAGTGACGAACAGCCCTTCGTCTTCGAAGTAGCCATTCTCGTAGGCAATGGCCAAAGGCGCCATGTCGGTCAGCTTGATGAAGCCGAACTTCAATTCATCCTTTTCCAGGTCAAGAAGTTCAGCGTGCGCCACGGTGCCTAGCAAGGCTGTCATGGCACCTGCAAAAGTAAAGAGACGGGTCATCCTGTCGGTCCTTTTTTAAACAAAAAAACCGCCCGTTCCACGATGCGCACGGGAGGAGGTGTACGCAGGCAGAACGAGCGGCTTTGCTCTTGATAGAGCCTCCGTCTTGGAGGCTGAGGGAAGCGTCTTTGCTTCGTTGAGAATGAATGTAGCGCTCGCGACCTTCAGCAAACAACAAGAAAGTGGCGATATGATCTTGAATCCTGCTGCGATGCAGCATCTGCCTAAAAACTAGTCAGTCAGACGGGGCGAAATCGAAAGTTTCGCCATCAAAAAAAGCATCCGGTCCAAGAATCATCTCGCCCCGAGTCGATGCAACAGCGGTTGGATGGGAGAGTGCGCCTTCGATCTTGGCGGATGCACCGGGCATATCGACGCCAATCGGGCCCAAGTGCTGGCGATAGCAATCTGGACGCATCGTGCGCTGCGCCACCGCAATGGCGTGCTTGCGATCAATACCGGCGAGACGGGCGATCTCTGCTCCGATCCAAGCAGCTTGGCTGCGCCAAGGGAAATTCGCTGCGCGGTTATGAAAGCGCAGGAATCCCGGTACTTCCACTGGCTCGGCGCCAAACTGCGTTGCGAAACTGCCCATTAATGCGTGATCCAACGCGGCATGCGGAAGGTCCAGATGCGCACTGCGGGCCAGGATTTCGATGGCGAGCGGGCGGTTTTTGGGCGTGTCCAGCCATGCTGCCGCGCGTGCCACCGCGCGCATCAGTGCGCCCACGGCATACGCGTTCTCTTCTATCCATTCGTGTCGGGCAGCCAGAACCTTTTCCGGGGCATTTGCCCATATTGCTGCGCCGGGCATGATCAGTTCGCCTACCTTGTCTGCCACGGCGACCGATCCCCACGGTTCACCCACGCAAAACACGTCAATCTCCCCCAGTGCCACGGCGTCGGCCATCAAAGGGGGCGGTGTTGTGATGATCCTTATGTTAGCGGATTGCAAAGCGCCGGTATGCGCAATCCAGTACTCGAATAGCAGGCGATGCATCGAGTACGGGAACGGCACACCGACCCGCAACGAACCATCAAGCGCCTTCGAAAGCGGAATAACGGTGTCATGCGGGGTTCCAAAGCCACCGGGCCATCCGCGGTCCCGCATGGCGGAAGCCGTTGCGTTCGACACACCGATGACGGTGCCGTTGACAGACAAGACCATGAGTGCGTCGATCCGAGCGACCGGTCCACTTAGGCCAAGTGACATGGCCGTCGGCATCGGGGCCAGCATATGTGCGGCATCAAGATGACCGAGGGCTAGCAAGTCGCGTAAGGCGGCCCACGAGGGTTGGCGCAACAGGTTGAGCGACAGGCCTTCATCCGCCGCAAAGTTGAGCTCTTGAGCGACGATCAACGGCGCACTGTCGACCAAGGGCACGTATCCCAGATTTAGCCGCGAGATGCTCATGTCAGAAGATCCGATGCGGTCAAAAGGGCTTGAGCCACGTCGATCACCTTACGGTTCTGCGACATCGCTGTTTTGCGGAGAAGGGCATAGGCTTCTTCCTCGCTCACACCACGGGCGCGCATGATCATGCCCTTGGCGCGATCGACGGTCTTACGGTCTGCCAGAGCCTGCTTGGCGGCTTCAAGCTCGTTGCGCATCTGGCTCATCATCTGGAACCGCGCGATGGCGGTTTGCAGCACAGGCTTGATACGTTCAGGCTGCAATTCGCCCACGACATAAGCGGACAACCCAGCGGCCACCGCCGCTTGGGTCATCTCGTCGTCAGAGCGATCAACAAACATGGCGACGGGGCGCGTTTGTGCTTCGGAAGCGACGCTGACCTGCTCCAATGCATCACGGCTCGGGTTGGCCAGATCGATTAGGACAAGGTCCGGGTCGAGGGCTGCCAGTTTGCGGGCAAGCCCCGTGACATCGCCCAGCACAACCACATCGGTCCAGCCGCCCTCCATCAGCGCGTCAATAATATCGCGAGCGCGGTCGGGGTCAGATTCAATGACGGCTATTTTCATGGTCTCGTTCACGGACCCCTCGTGGGTCAAGTCTTTGCTCTGATCCATTGACCGAGTGCTCAGACGCAGCGCCATGTCGCAGCCGATCAAGGCGTTATCCCAAGAGTTGGGCAATGCGATCAAAAAATGTGCAACCGTCAAACAAAGGTCTGGTGCGCTGTGCAATTCCGCCGCACAGTCGCCGTCGGTGGACTGAAAAGACGGAAACAGCCAGATGGCAAATGCACCGGAACACAGCAAATACGATGTGGTCATCGTCGGTGGCGCCATAATGGGCGCATCAACGGCATGGTTCCTGACAGACAATCCTGATTTCGATGGCCGCGTTCTCGTGGTTGAACGGGATCCGACCTATTCCGCGTGCTCGACCGCCCACACAAACAGCTGCATGCGGCAGCAGTTTTCCAGCGAACTGAATGTTCGTATCAGCCAATTCGCGGCCGATTTCGTAAAGAATATCCGCGAGTACATGGGAGGCGATGACCGTGTTCCAGACCTCGGGATCCGCAGCTTTGGCTATATGTACCTGGCTGATAACGCAGGATTCGCCGATACCCTGCGTGAAAACATCGAAGTACAGCGCGCAGCTGGGGCGGCAACGCAGTTGATGACACCGGATCAAATCAAGGCTGCTTATCCGTTCTATAACGTCGATGATATCGTGCTGGGGTCCATCAACACGGTGGATGAAGGGTATTGGGACGGTGCCGCTGTTTTTGACTGGTGGCGGAGGCTCAGTCGCGAACGCGGTGTTGAATACGTCGAAAACGAGGTTGTTGCGATGACCCGCAACACTGCGGGTACGCGCGTGGAAAGCGTCACGCTGGCCAGCGGAGAGGTCATCTCTTGCGGTCAGGTTGTCAACGCGTCTGGCCCACGGGCCGCGCGCACAGCACGTATGGCAGGGATTGATGTGCCAGTGGAACCGCGCAAACGCTATTCGTGGGTGTTCAAGGCTGAACAACCGCTGGACCGCGATCTGCCACTCACTATCGATCCTTCAGGCGTGCATGTGCGTGAAAACGGGGGTGGAACCTATCAGGCGGGGGGACATTCGGATGTTGACACTGCGGTCGCGTATGATGATTTCGCCATGGATCATGGTATCTGGGAAAGCCATGTTTGGCCCATTCTAGCCGCACGTATTCCGCAGTTCGAAGCCATCAAGGTCACCAGCGAATGGGCGGGCCACTATGCGATGAACACCTTTGACCACAACGCGATCATGGGACCGCATCATGAGGTCGAGAATTTCATTTTCCTCAATGGTTTCTCAGGTCATGGCCTGCAACAGTCTCCGGCGATGGGACGGGGAACAGCGGAGTGGCTGACGCATGGCGAGTATCGCAGCCTCGACTTGTCTCCGTTCAACTATGACCGGATTGCCGCAAAACGGCCAATCATCGAAAAAGCTGTCATCTGACGGACCAAATGCGGGGCCCACGTATGCGTATCGACAATCTTCAGTACTGCAACTGGTCCGAAAAGATATTTCGCCAGATGCGCGAGGGTGGCGTGGACGCCGTGCATGTCACCATTGCCTACCACGAGAACTTTCGGGAAACGGTGCTGAATTTCGAAGCATGGAACCGCTGGTTCGAGCTTTATCCTGATCTGATCATCAAAGGGTCTTCGGTGAGCGATGTCGATCGCGCCAAGGCTGATGGTAAGACAGCGATCTTCTTTGGTTTCCAAAACCCCAGCCCCATTGAGGATGATGTCGGGTTGGTTGAGATCGTGCATACGCTTGGCGCGCGCTTCATGCAGTTGACCTACAACAATCAGTCTCTGCTTGCGACAGGGTGCTACGAGGATGACGACACCGGTATCACGCGGATGGGGCGGCAAGTGATCAGGGAGATGAACCGCGTGGGTCTGGTGGTCGACATGAGCCATTCGGCAGATCACTCCACCATTGAGGCGGCGGATATCTCGGAGCGACCCATCGCAATCACGCATGCCAACCCGCACAGTTGGCATCCTGCGTTGCGCAACAAGCGCGACGACGTGATCCGGGCGGTGACGTCGAATGGCGGGATGCTCGGGTTCTCACTTTATCCACACCATTTGAAGGATGGGTCGAACTGCACTCTGCAATCCTTTTGCGAGGCGATGGCACGCACGGCTGACAAGTTTGGCACGGACAAGATCGGCATCGGTTCTGACCTCTGCCAGGACCAGCCCGACAGTGTGGTGAAATGGATGCGCGTAGGTCGTTGGTCAAAAGAGATCGACTACGGCGAAGGTTCGGCTGCCAATCCAGGTTTTCCGCCGCAACCAGACTGGTTCCGCGACAATCGTGATTTCGGAAACATCGAGCATGGCCTGCGGGCGACGGGCATGTCGGATGACGAAGTTGCCGGTATCATGGGCGGCAACTGGTACCGGTTTTACGCCGAGAATTTTGGTCCCCTGTCGTAAACAGGACGGACAGTATAGGCGCTCTCCTGTCCCTGTTGACAATACACACAGGGGAGGAAGGCCATGAAAATCGGATTCATTGGTTTGGGAAATGTCGGCGGGAAGCTGTCCGGCAGCCTGATCCGAAATGGGCATGACGTGAGTGTGCATGATCTGAATGCAAATCTTGTGGCGGACAAGGTAGCGGCAGGCGCACAGAATGGGCAAAGCCCTGCGGCGATGATGCAGGTCTGCGACGCCGTTATTACGTGTCTTCCAAGCCCGGCGGCATCGGCTGCAGTGATGGATGAGATGCTGCCCCATGTCGGTCCAGGCAAGATCTGGATGGAGATGTCGACGACGGACGAGGCGGAAGTAAAACGCATTGGCACGCAGGTCATTGAAGCTGGAGGCGCCGCTGTCGACTGCCCCGTATCCGGTGGATGCCACCGCGCGGACACTGGTAATATCAGCATTTTTGCAGGCTGCGAGCGTGCCACGTTCGAGCGTATCCTGCCGCTGCTGATAACGATGGGGCGCCGGGTGCTGCACACCGGCGATCTGGGGTCCGCGTCTGTGCTCAAGGTGCTGACCAACTACCTTGCCACTGCAAACCTTGTCAGCTGTGCCGAGGCGCTTACGGTTGCCAAGGGGGCGGGTATGGACCTTGGCGTTGCCTATGAAGCGATGACGATCAGTTCGGGCACATCCTTTGTCCATGAAACCGAAAGTCAGGTCATCCTGAACGGCAGCCGCGACATCTCATTCACAATGGACCTGGTGGCAAAGGATATTGGCCTGTTTCAGGACGTGGCGGATCGGGCCGGGGTGCCGCTCGACCTCAACCCGTTGCTGATCCGGCTGTTCAACGACGCCATTGAGCGCTTTGGCCCACGCGAGCTGTCGCCGAACATCATCAAGCGGCTCGAAGAAGCAACAGGTTTGGATGTGACGGCACCTGGATTTCCGGAAGAAATGATTGATGAAGAGCCTGAAGAGCAGGGTGCAGAGGTGATTGTGCGCCGCTGACCCCCTTGTCCACCTGCATCGGCCAAGCTAAGGGCGGATCATGCAAGGTCTGGATTTCAAAGAAGGCGAAGTGATCGCAACAATTGCGGCATCGCCAGGGCGACGCATCCTGGGCATCGGTTCGCTATGGGTGCTGTCATTGTTGGTGATCTACGTCGGTATCGTGCGCCCACCAGAGATCGGTTGGCAATTGTTCCTGTTCGCGCTTGGCGGCGGCTCAATCTGGATTGCGGAAAAGATGCGACGCGCGACGGCCCTGACACTGGAATTGACGCCAGAAGTGCTGCGAGACAGCTCAGGCGAGATTGTGGCCCGAACTTCCGACATTGAATCCTTAGATCGCGGCATGTTCGCCTTCAAACCATCAAATGGGTTTCTTTTGCGGCTGAACACCTCGGAAGGACGCGCTTGGCGTCCCGGTCTTTGGTGGCGGCTTGGAAATCGAGTTGGTGTCGGTGGAATGACACCCGGTCACCAAGCAAAATTCATGGCCGAGATGCTCTCGGCCATGATTGCAGAACGATCGTCAGATTGATTATTCGTTCGACCACAGCACGCGCGGAGCGTAGCGGGGGCGGGTGAACACGAAATTCTCAATCTCGCGGTCTTGTAGACCGGTCTCAAACGGCGCGTCGTACTTGACGAAGGTTTCGACCACCATGACCCGCTCGTTGTGGGGCATCACGGGCAGAAGAGTCTTCAACTTGCCGACGTCGTTGTTGCTCAGCGCGGGTTTCCATCCTTTGGCTTGGGACCAGTCGCGTTTGTAGACATCATTGACGCCATCGTACTTCACGCTTGTGACGCGGACCGCGACATTGCTTTCGACATTGGCTGTCAGATAGGCAAGAATTTCGCGGGTGCCATTTAAGTAGTCATTATCAAGCGGCGTCGTCTCGCGCGATATGATGTCACCGATCGTGTACGCTGCCTTCTGGTTGATCGAGTGCTGGCGATACGAGTCGAAGATGGCGAACATCGACAGATAGGCCCAAAACAGGACGGGGATGATCAGCACGGTTTCGACCGCAAGGCTGCCACGCTCGTCGTCGCGGAAGGACTGTAGTGTTGCGATAATGCGTTTCATCAGCTTGGCTCCTGCACAAATCCGGACATCGAGACCATCTTGACGCGGCCCGCACCATCTTTGGAGAACGAAGCGCCGAGACCTGTCATCGGGAAGACCGGTTCGAAGGTGTAGCATGCGCGCAGCATCATCAGCTGGTGCTCCGAGCCGTGCACGAATGTAGTCGACGGAGTGACGGCTAAAGACACGTCAGCGCAGTCGGGTGAGTTCGGGAAACCCGAAAAGTTGCGAGCCGATACCGGTTGCATTTCGAGCTTCAGTGCAGAGTCGCAATCCTCAAGAAACCCTGAATACTCGCATACCATTGCCTTGATATCGCCGTGTGTGTAACCGGCCCCCGTGTTCAGGCGGACGTTGCGGACCGCCATGTCCAAACCCCTATCCAGGAAGCCTTGACGTACCGAGTAGATGCCGAGTTCGACCGAGGTCATGAAGAGGGTGAACATGAGGGGGACTGCAAGGGCGAATTCCACCACCATCTGGCCGTCCTCTTCACGCCGGAAGCGGCGCAGGAATGATTTGGGATTAAAGGTCATTGGGTCAGCCTCAGTTGGTTGATTTGCTTGGCAATTGCCTCGAAGGCTTCGGTGATTTCGACGCCTTCCACCCGGAAGAAGTGGCTCGGTGAGGAAGCGCAGTTTTCCATCACACCGGCCGAGTAGTCAGTCACCTCGAAGCCGACGGACCACACCACAATGCCTTGGTCTTTGGCCGCGCTGCAGATGTTTGCGAGCATTGAGTCAGCTTGAGACGACGTGTATTTGGTGTAACGCCAGTTGGACCAGCTGTGGCCGACATAGTTGTTCAGGTACCAGTGCAGCGGATAGCGGCTCCAGTGTGCGTAGTGAGACGAATTGGCATAGTACCATGGCTGGATGCGGGTGGTGTCTACGTTCTGGCCATCCGTCATCAGAACCACTGTCTTCAGCGTTTCGACATCCGAGTAGGCGGCCGGACGGCTGGCAAATGCATCATCCACGACGTTTTCGTCAGGTGCGGCCAGATCTTGAATGATCGGGCGGAACGACGGGTCCAGCAGAGCCACACCCCATTTCATCCCAAGGTGGATCGACGTATTGGCGCGTGCCCGATAGTCGTCAATCGTGTTCTTGAGGGTCGTTGCATTCTGGCTGAACGGCACGATTTCTTCGAAATCACGCTTGGGGCAGCCGGGGTTGTTGACAGGGTTGGAATAATCCCAGCCTTCGTCAAAATGCTGCATCTGTTCATAGGGAGAATCCAGATCCAACCCGGTTGACGAGAAGTCATCAATCTCAAAGTCGACGCAGTACGAGTAGTTGTGCAGATGGTTCGTCTCCATCCGCGAGAAGATGTCGTAACCTGCATTCACCTGAGCCGTGTACGGGATCAGAGAGATTGAGATTAGGTCCTCATTCTCTGCGCGGACCACAGTGTCCACAAAGGTTTTGGCCGCGTCCTGAAGGTTCGCCATCTTGCTGTTCCAGCCCATGGAGCCGGAGATATCGAGAACCATCGAAATCTCTACGTTCGACACGCGCTCTTCCGCCTGGCCCAGTGCAGGTACAGGCAATTCGCTGACACCCATCAGGTGCATGAACTGCGTGGTTGTCGACCTGTTGGCGGATGCGGTCACTGTCCGATAGTTCAGACCTTGGTCCACGGTAACGGATGACAGATAGTCGGTCATTCCGGCCTTGTTGAAGTAGTCGCGTACCACTGCTTCAGGCTCGAGCGGCTGATCCAAGTCCGCAGCTGCCAGAACGGCACGGTCGACCGTTGCTTGCATACGCGTACGTTCCATTTCGTTGCGCATGAGGTCGACGCCGATACCGCCAACCAAAATCATCATGAAAAACATCGCGACGGCGAAAATGGTCATGGACCCCGAGTCGTCGCGCGCAAATCCGGCAACGCTGCTTTTCAGCCCCGCCTTCGTCGTCAATTTCCGTGTCCACATCATTAACATAATGCACCTTATTGTTTTTGGTCATCACAGGCTTTGACAGCCTTTTGTCCAACGTTCGGTGTGGGCTCTGAATGTGGCTGAAATCGGGCAAAAGGGGGAAACCTCTGGGGTGATTTCGATCCAATTGTCATCAATCCGTGCGCGTATGCCCCACTGTTTACAATTCATTAGGAAATGACGCGAAAGCGCGTGATGTATTGAATGCGCACAAAAAAGTCGCACTGATTAACGGAACCGTCATAGGCTGGCTTCAATGACTCGGACCCAAGTGAGTCGTGCCGGAAAAAGGAGATCCCGGATGAGCACCCCCAATGAGCCCAGTTTCCGTGAGAGTGTGGACATCATGTTCAACCGCGCTGTTGCACTGATGGACCTTCCACCGGGCTTGGAAGAGAAGATCAGGGTGTGTAACGCAACCTACACCGTTCGGTTCGGTGTGCGGTTGCGCGGGCAAATCCAGACGTTTACCGGATACCGGTCCGTACATTCAGAACACATGGAACCTGTGAAGGGTGGTATTCGCTTTGCGCTGGGCGTCAATCAGGATGAAGTCGAGGCTCTTGCCGCGCTGATGACATACAAGTGCGCCCTGGTCGAAGCTCCATTCGGGGGCTCAAAGGGCGGATTGCATGTTGATCCGCGTGAATATGATGAGCACGAGATGGAGTTGATCACCCGTCGTTTTGCATACGAGCTGATCAAGCGTGATATGATCAACCCGGCACAGAACGTGCCTGCCCCCGACATGGGTACCGGTGAACGCGAGATGGCTTGGATCGCGGACCAGTACAAGCGGATGAACACGACCGACATTAACGGGGTGGCATGTGTCACCGGCAAACCAACCAATGCTGGCGGCATCCAAGGCAGGACCGAGGCCACTGGCCGAGGCGTCCAGTATGCGCTGCGTGAATTCTTCCGCGATGCGACCGGCGTTGAGAAGGCGGGCATGTCCGGTACGCTGGACGGCAAGCGCGTCGTCGTACAGGGCCTTGGCAATGTGGGATACCACGCAGCGAAGTTTTTGGCGGATGAGGACGGTTGCAAGATCGTCGGCATCATTGAACGCGATGGCGCGCTTGTGGATGACCGCGGGTTAGACGTTGATGCGGTACGCAACTGGATTGGCGGGCACGGCGGTGTCTCCGGGTATCCCGATGGGACATATGTGGAAAACGGCAGTTCTGTTTTGGAAAAGGATTGCGACATTCTCGTGCCTGCCGCACTTGAAGGTGTGATCAACCTGTCGAACGCCGCACGTGTAACGGCGCCGTTGATCATCGAGGCGGCGAATGGGCCGGTCACAGCTGGTGCAGACGCGGTATTGCGTGAGAAGGGCACCGTCATAATCCCGGACATGTATGCCAACGCTGGGGGCGTTACCGTTTCCTATTTCGAATGGGTCAAGAACCTAAGCCATATTCGGTTCGGTCGCATGCAACGCCGTCAGGAAGAAGCGCGGCACCAGTTGGTGGTAGATGAACTGGAGCGGTTAAGCCGTCATTTGGGAGACGCATGGTCCATGACCCCCGACTTCAAAGACAAGTACTTGCGGGGTGCGGATGAGCTGGAACTGGTTCGCTCTGGCCTCGATGATACAATGCGGGCGGCTTATCAGTCGATGGCGTCGGTCTGGCATGATCGTGGTGACGTCGATGACTTGCGTACGGCCGCGTATCTTGTTTCGATCGGGAAGGTGGCCGACAGCTATCGCGCCAAAGGGCTGTAGGTCCAAGATGATGTGCCAGCGCGGTCAAAGCGGCGCTGGCATACCGCGCCAGGTTCTCACAAATCTATCGCGTACGTTGCCGTTTGTCTGGAGCCGAGTTAGTTACTTCATTGCTTTGACTTGTTTAGCGGGCAGCCAATTCGGGCATAGCGCCTTCGATCTGTTCGTAAACGGCCGTGCAGATGTCGTCCATTGCAATCATGAAGAAGGTCTTGGCTGCTTTTTCATTTGGATGATACGGATCCTTCACCTTGCCAGACTTCGAAAGACGAAAATACGTCTTGTTCCCCTGGTTTGCGGCAACCGTCTCGGGGGTTGCTCCTTCAACAAAGCTGCATTGGCTACCCGTTTCTGCAAAGGCGCGTTTCACATTCGCTTGCGCTTTGAGGCGCAGATCGGTGATCTTTTTTGAATAACTCGGCGCTGTTGTCATGAAGATGCAGGGAATGCCCGCAGGCAATTGCGCATTCATCTTCTCCACATCTTCTACTGCCTTTTTATAGCTGGTCGCCCAACGTTTTGCGGAGTTTCCCAAGAACGATAGAAGTATCAGCTTGGGTTCGTAGTAGCCGGGGCGGAACATCGTCTGAAATGCAGACATGTCCATCTTGCAAAACTGGTAGGCATCCCCTCGGCCGATTTGCTTGTACTTGTTTCCCGTCGTGTTGATGAAGCCGTAGGTGCCCGCGTTGACTTTCCACTTGGGATCAACGTCACAGATCGCGCCTTTGGCCTTGCCCATCTTGGCGGTCCACGAGTGCAGAGACGTCGAACGCACACCGATGACAGCAACCTTCATATCCGCCAGCACTTCCAAGTTAGCAGCCTGCTTCCGGGTTGGTGGGCAGTGGGTTTTGATGTTTTCGAAAAATTCGAGAAAGGCCGGGCCGGAGCCAAAGGGGATTTGACTGTCGCCAAGGATGACAATCGATGGCGACACAAAGTCAGAAGGTTGTGCAGAAATCTGGACAGGCAGGGCTATCGTGAACGCCAAGGCAAGTGTGCGAAATAGTGTCATGGCGACATTCAACGCCAAAACAACGCCACATGACATGAAAAACCCCATGAGCATCGCAATTCGTCGCTGGGAGACCAGCCCGTGTCGAAAAGCACCGGAAGTTGCCGCCTCCCTCTTGCTACACCCGGTGGGATGTTGAAGGTGGTCCCATGAAAGGGCGGAGGTGCGTATGCGCTTTTCAGGGCTGAAAGTGTTGACCGAAGGGTTGACCGGCAACAAAGGCTGGGGACCGCATTGGCGCAGCCCTGAGCCGAAGTCCGAATACGATATTGTGCTGATTGGGGGTGGTGGCCACGGTCTGGCCACAGCTCACTACCTGGCCAAAATACACGGTTTGACCAACGTTGCTGTACTCGAAAAAGGGTATCTTGGTGGCGGGAATGTCGGTCGGAATACGACAATTGTTCGTGCCAACTACATGCTACCCGGCAACTCCGAATTCTATTCCCATTCTCTGAAGCTGTGGGAAGGGTTGGAAGAAGACCTGAACTACAATGTCATGCACTCGCAGCGCGGTATCATCAACCTCGTCCATTCGGATGGGCAGCGCGATGCATTTGTTCGCCGAGCCAATTCGATGTGCGGGCAGGGGGATGACGGTGCGATGCTGGACCGGGCAGGGGTAGAAAAACTGTTGCCGTTCCTGGATTTCGACCAGACCCGCTTTCCGATCTATGGTGGTCTATATCACAGGCGTGGCGGCACAGCTCGGCATGACGCGGTTGCTTGGGGGTTTGCGCGCTCGGCCAGCGACCGCGGTGTCGATCTGATCCAGCAATGCGAAGTGACCGGCATTGACGTCGTCAACGGGGTCGTCAAAGGGGTCCAGACCACAAAGGGGCCAATCCGGGCCAAGAAAGTCGGCATGGTTGCCGCTGGGCGCTCCAGCCAAGTCGCTGCCATGGCCGGACTGCGCCTTCCCATTGAAAGCCATGTGCTGCAGGCCTTTGTCACGGAAGGGCTAAAACCCTGTCTGGATCACGTCGTCACCTATGGCATGGGACATTTCTACATCAGCCAGTCGGACAAGGGCGGTCTCGTGTTTGGGGGTGATCTTGATATGTACGCAAGCTATGCCGCCCGCGGGAACCTGCCGCTGGTCGAGCATGTGGCCGAAGCGGCGATGACACTGATGCCGGCGATTGGCAAGGCCAAGGTGCTGCGCAGTTGGGGTGGTGTTATGGACATGTCGCCCGATGGTTCTTTCATCATCGACAAGACGGATATCGAAGGGCTCTTCGTCAATACCGGTTGGTGTTACGGGGGGTTCAAGGCGACACCCGCCTCCGGTCACACTTTTGCACATCTGCTTGCCACAGGCCGTCCGCACCCGACCACCGTACGCCACCGCCTTGACCGCTTCCGTACAGGGCGCGGCATCATGGATGAAGAGGCGACTGGGTCACAGCATAATCTGCACTAAGGGAGGGTGAGATGACAGGAGCCTCCGGTGGGGATTTTTTTGAAACAGGGATGGGGTCGAATGAGCGCCCCAATGGAGACGTCTGATGCGGCTGCAATGTCCGATTTGCGGAGAGCGTGACCGGCGCGAGTTCTACTACCAAGGGGCTGCGGTCATGCTGGATCGACCCGCGCCGGATGCAGGCGAGGCAGCATGGGACAACTATCTGCATCTGCGCGAGAACCCCGCAGGGGAACTCGACGAATTATGGAGCCATGATGCAGGCTGTGGCGCATGGCTCAGGGTGACGCGCAACGTTTCGACGCACGAAATCAAAGCCGTCGTGTTGGCACGGGAGGTCAAGCGATGAGGGTTGATGGCAAAGGGCTGATCGACCGATCGCAATCGGTTTCGTTTCGTTTTGATGGCCACGTCTATCGCGGGCTTGCAGGGGACACTCTGGCGTCGGCTTTGTTGGCCAATGACGTGCGACACGTGGCGCGGTCTTTCAAGTATCACCGCCCACGCGGCATCCTCACCGCCGGATCAGAGGAACCCAATGCGTTGATGACCATCGGGCGCGGGGCGGCAATCGACCCGAACGTCCGCGCCACGGTGCAGGAGCTCTATGATGGGTTGGAGGCGCGCAGCCAGAATGCGTGGCCTTCGTTGGCATTTGATCTGCTCAGTGTGAATGATCTTGCTGCGCCATTTCTGGGTGCGGGTTTCTACTACAAGACCTTTATGTGGCCGAAGGTATTCTGGGAAAAGGTCTATGAACCCTTCATCCGCCGTGCCGCAGGCTTGGGTGCATTGGGTGGAGAAAAAGACGCTGATCACTATGAAAAGGCGTATGCGTTCTGTGACATATTGGTGATCGGTGCGGGGCCTGCGGGCCTGATGGCTGCGTGGACTGCGGCGCAAGCCGGAGCGCACGTGATCCTCGCGGACGAGGATAGCTTGATGGGCGGCCGCCTCAATGCGGAAACTCTCGCAGTGGGCGGCAGGCCGGGTACCGAATGGGCAGCTGACATGATCGCCAAACTGGCAGCGATGGACAATGTCCAGCTCATGCCGCGAACAACGATTACGGGTGCGCATGACGGCGGCACATTTGGCGCCCTCGAGCGCGTCTCGCATCACATGAAGGATGTGCCCCGCGGCAGGGTCAAAGAAACCTTCTGGCGTATCGTTGCCAAGCGCTCGGTACTGGCCGCAGGGGCCATCGAGCGTCACATCGCTTTTCAGAACAATGACCGCCCCGGTATCATGGCTGCGGGCGCAGTGCGCATCTATCTTAATCGCTTTGGAGTTAGCCCAGGAAAGGCAGTGACCGTCTTTGCCAACAACGACGACGCGCATCGCACCGCCATGGACCTGCAGGAGGCAGGCGTTCACGTCGCTGCCGTTATTGACAGCCGTGCAGATGCGGTGGCCTTGGGGGACTACCGCCTGATGAGCGGTGCAATCGTCTCGGGTGCTTATGGGCGCCGTGGGCTTGATGCCATTAACGTCCAGACAACCTCTGGCACAGAAAAGATTGCCACTGATTGTCTTGCGGTGTCGGGCGGGTGGAACCCGACTGTGCACCTCACCTGTCACATGAATGGTCGGCCCACATGGCGTGACGACATTGCCAGCTTCGTACCGACGGCCGGTGCAATCCCGGGGATGGAAACGGCAGGGGCGTGCAATGGTACTTTTTCGACGGCGAACTGCCTGACTGAAGGCGTTGAGGCAGCCAAAAGGAGCCTTGAAACGCTTGGCTTGACGCCCGTCGACACTGATCTGCCCGATGCTGACGACAGCGCCTATGCCATTGACCCGCTCTGGGCCGTGCCTGGCAAAGGTCGCGCGTGGCTCGATTTCCAGAACGATGTGAGTGTGAAGGACGTCAAGCAGGCCGCGCAAGAGAACTTCACCTCCGTCGAGCATATGAAACGCTACACGACCCAAGGCATGGCGACCGATCAGGGTAAGAATTCCAACGTCGCGGCGCTCGCCCTTCTCGCGGATGCAACGGGCCGCGGCATCCCCGAAACAGGCACGACGACATTCCGCCCTCCCTACAGCCCCGTGGCGCTCGCAGCGCTGGGCGCCGGGGCGCAAGGCAAAGGGTTCGCGCCGGAACGCAAGACCACCAGCCACGCGGCCACCGTCGCTGCGGGTGCTCCGATGATCGAGGCAGGGCTCTGGTACCGCCCGTCCTACTATCCGCTCCCGGACGAAAAGACATGGCGCCAATCCTGCGACCGTGAAGTGGGTTGTGTCCGAAACGCGGTGGGCATCTGTGATGTTAGCACGCTGGGCAAGATCGACATTCAGGGGCCAGACGCCGCGCAGCTGCTCGACTTTGTCTACACCAACATGTTCTCAACCCTGAAAGAGAACCGCGTGCGCTATGGACTCATGCTGCGCGAGGACGGGTTCGTCATGGATGACGGCACCACCGCGCGGCTGGGGCCAAACCACTATGTGATGACCACCACCACGGCTGCGGCCGGGCAGGTCATGCGACACCTCGAATTCGTGACCCAAGCCCTGCAACCCGCGTGGGACGTGCGCATCATGTCGGTCACCGAACAGTGGGCGCAGTTTGCCGTGGCCGGGCCGAAGGCGCGTGAGCTGTTGAACGGGCTGCTCGATCAACCCATCGACGACGATACATGGCCCTTCATGTCCTGCGGTCCGGTGGATTTGCAGGGGGTCATGGGGCGGCTCTTCCGCATCTCATTCTCGGGCGAACATGCCTATGAAATCGCGGTGCCGTCCCGATATGGCGACAGCCTGTTCCGGCTTCTGGTGGCAAGGGCCGAGGCACTGGGTGGGGGCGCGTACGGCATGGAGGCGTTGAATGTCCTGCGCATCGAAAAAGGATTCATTACCCACGCCGAGATTGATGGCCGTGTGACGGCTCAGGATATCGGGATGGAACGTATGCTGTCGAAGAAAAAGGATTTCATCGGGGCAACCATGGCGCGGCGGCCCGGACTGATCGAAGAGGGACGCGAACAGCTGGTTGGTCTGAAACCCGTGGGACCTGTCAAACAGCTGACAGCAGGCGCACATATCTACACCGATGGGGAAGACCCCGGGCGCGCGCATGATCAGGGCTATGTCACGTCAGTGGGCTTTTCCCCGACCCTGGGACATTTCATGGGGCTTGGATTTGTGCGGGATGGGCTGACCCGGCATGGTGACGTGCTGAACTTGGTGGATCACGTGCGTGGGATTCAGACGCGGGTGGAGCTCTGTGATCCGGTGTTCTTTGATCCAGTGGGAGGGCGCACACGTGGCTGAGCTGATTGCAAAAACACCGCTGGATGACATGGCGCCGCTCACAATCGGTACCGTTACGCTGGCCGAGGTCGATTTGGGCATTCTGACTTCGATCGCGCCCTATGCCGATGCAAAGATTGCCGAACCCTTCAAGGCGGCACATAGCATGCCGTGGCCCGCCCCGAACCGGGCTACGGGCAAGGCAGGTGCGCGTGCCATCTGGTTCGGGCGCGACATGGTTCTCTTGGCGGGTCCAAAGCTTGATCCGGCACTTGCAGATCATGCCGCGCTGACGGATCAGTCTGATGCCTGGGCGGCAGTCACGCTGTCCGGGGACGATGTCGAGAGTGTTTTGGCCCGCCTCGTTCCGCTTGACCTGTCAGCTGCACAGTTCAAGCGTGGGCATACAGCGCGCAGTCAAATCCAACACATGGCCGGGTCGATCACCCGCATCGGTAATGACACATTCCTTCTCATGGTGTTCCGGTCCATGGCAGGCACGCTCTTACACGATCTGGAAAGGGCCATGGCAAGCGTCGCGGCACGGCGATAAAAACGTTGAAACTGATTCCCTAGTGACCGGAGCCATCCATGATCCGTTTTGCCGTTGTCGCCGCCTTCGCAATGTCTGCAGCCCCTGCCTTTGCCCAAGACAGCAAAGAGGAAAGCTGTGGCTACCAGGCTCAGGTGGTTGGTGCGATCCAGCAAGCCCGCCTTGATCGGGTCAAAGAGCGCGACGTGCAGGATCACATTCTCGCTCAGGACCCTGAATGGCCCGCGCAATACAACAACGCGATCCCTCTAATCACACCGTGGGTCTATGAACAGAAGCGCCGCGTGCTGCGCAATGAAAGCTTGTCGGATGCCTGGAGCGAGCTTTGCTTGCAGCAGTGACTCGACTCCCGGGGCCACAGAACCAATATTAAGGGCATGAGCCTGCCCCCCGGATTTCTTGATGAATTGCGCACACGCCTGTCTCTCGGGCAGGTCGTTGGGCGCAAGGTTATGTGGGATGCGCGCAAGTCCAATCAGGGCAAGGGTGATCTATGGGCGCCATGCCCGTTCCACCATGAAAAGACCGCCAGCTTTCACGTCGATGATCGCAAGGGCTACTACTATTGCTTTGGCTGCCACGCCAAGGGCGATGCGATCTCCTTTGTTCGAGAGACGGAGAATGTGGGCTTCATGGAAGCGGTCGAAATTCTGGCAGGCGAGGCGGGTATGCCCATGCCCGAACGCGATCCGCGGGCGCAGGAAAAGGCCGACAAACGCACGCAACTTGCCGATGTCATGGAAATGGCCGTCCAGCACTTTCGCCTGCAACTCAAAACCGGCGTGGCCGGTCCGGCGCGTGACTATCTCGAACGGCGTGGCCTTGATCCGGCAGCGCAAGACAGGTGGGAGATCGGCTTCGCGCCTGACGCGTGGCAAGGC
This sequence comes from Tateyamaria sp., assembly GCF_059783535.1. Classification (NCBI taxonomy): domain Bacteria; kingdom Pseudomonadati; phylum Pseudomonadota; class Alphaproteobacteria; order Rhodobacterales; family Roseobacteraceae; genus Tateyamaria; species Tateyamaria sp. The sequence continues at coordinate 23,110 of NZ_JBYNDP010000017.1, forward strand.
TTGTGGGACGCGCTCAAGGGCAAGGGGATCGAAGATGATCTGATCCTTGACGCGGGCCTTGCCAAGCCAAGCCAGAAGAGTGGCAAGCCTTATGACACCTTCCGGGGTCGCATCATGTTCCCGATCCGCGATGCGCGTGGGCGCTGCATCGCATTTGGCGGGCGAGCGATGGACCCGAACGACAATGCTAAGTACCTGAACTCACCCGAGACGGAGCTATTTGATAAGGGGCGCAGCCTCTACAATCATGGACCGGCAAGGACGGCGGCGGGCAAGGGTCAGCCTCTGATCGTGGCCGAAGGCTACATGGATGTGATTGCGTTAGCGGAGCATGGGTTTGGCGCGTCTGTAGCACCTTTGGGCACAGCCGTGACCGAAAACCAGCTTGCGATGCTCTGGCGCATCGCAGACGAGCCGATCATCGCACTGGACGGGGATAAGGCGGGCGTACGGGCGGCGATGCGTCTGATTGATCTTGCATTGCCAATGCTGGAGGCCGGAAAGTCCCTGCGCTTCGCGCTCATGCCCGACGGGCAAGACCCCGATGATCTGCTCAAGGCCCAAGGCGCTCCGGCTCTCCAAAAGCTGCTAGATGCGGCGATGCCAATGGTTCAATTGCTTTGGCAACGTGAGACCGAGGGCAAAACGTTCGACAGCCCTGAACGCAAGGCGGCGCTGGACAAAGCGTTGCGTGACAAGATCAAACTGATCCAGGACCCATCGATCCGCCAGCACTATGGTCAGGCAATCAAAGACATGCGCTGGCAGCTCTTCCGCCCGCAACGTGGGGGCAGCGGGCAAAAGCGCAACTGGCAACCCGGGCGTGGCTGGCAAGCAGCACCGGTGCCGATGCCCAGCACCAAAACATCCGTGCTCGCGTCGGGCGATGCTCAGGTCACGGATCATCTGCGAGAAAAGGTGATCCTTGCTGCGCTGATATGCACGCCCGAAGTGGCTGAAAACTTTGAAAGCGGGCTGGAGAGCCTCGCCTGCGCCGATCCGGACCATGCCGTATTGCGTGACCTGATTCTTCAACACGGGCATGCCGGTACCGAGGTGTTGCGTGAAAAGATTTTCAACGCACTGGGGCCGGAAGCCCTTGATAACCTGCTCACTTCACGCCATGTGGCAATTGTCCCATGTATCCGCACACCCGGCGATGCCGACATGGCCCGCATGACCGTGGCCGAAGAGCTCGCAAAACTCAGCGCGGCGAAGGGACTGGATGCCGAGATCGCGGATGCGGTGCAGGACCTGGAAGGTGTGGCTGATGAAGGCGTGACATGGCGCCTCAGCCAAGCGGCTCAAGCCGCAGCTCAGGCCAGCCGCAGCGGGAAAGAAGATGATTCGGAATATGAGACGGGCGACAACGGTGCCCGAATCAGTCGCAGTGAGCGGGACGCTTTTGCGGCGCTCATGGACCAGATCAGCTTCTCAAAACGCCGCAACTGATGCGATTTGGTCTCAAAACATAAAGAAAATGCACGTACATGGGTGGCCGAATCACCCAAAGCACTAAATGTTCCTGGGAGTGATTCGCGGGGACGAATCACCAAGGAGCCCCGATAAAGGAGCCCAGTATGGCCGCAAAAGACACGAACGAAGACGCCAAGACCGAGGACCAGGACAGCGCCCACTCGCTGGACATGAGCCAGGCCGCCGTCAAAAAGATGATCTCGGAAGCCCGTGAAAAGGGTTACATCACTTATGATCAGCTCAATACTGTGCTGCCACCTGATCAGGTAAGCTCTGAGCAGATCGAAGATGTGATGTCGATGTTGTCCGAGATGGGCATCAACATCATCGAAGACGAAGAGGCCGAAGAGGAAGAGCAAAAAGGCTCGACCGAGGTCACGACCACCGAAGGCACCCGCGACCTGACGCTGGGCGCAACGGGCCAGGAAAAACTCGACCGTACCGATGATCCCGTGCGCATGTACCTGCGCGAGATGGGCAGTGTCGAACTGTTGTCCCGCGAGGGCGAGATTGCCATCGCCAAACGGATTGAAGCCGGCCGGAACACCATGATTGCGGGGCTGTGCGAAAGCCCACTTACCTTCCAGGCGATCACCATCTGGCGCGACGAACTTCTCGGCGAAGAAATTCTGCTGCGCGATGTGATCGACCTCGAAGCCACCTTTGGCAACCAGATGGGCGAAGATGGCGAGGAGGTGTCTGAACCTGTTGTCGACACCAGTGCCAAGCCCGAGGAAAAGGCGGATGCCGGGCCTGAGCTTGACGCCGACGGCAACCCCATCGCCAAAGACGACGACGATGATGAAGACGAACAGGCCAACATGTCGCTTGCAGCGATGGAGGCTGCGCTCAAGCCTCAGGTGTTGGAAGCGCTGGAAGTCATTGCACATGATTATTCCCTGCTGTCCGAAATGCAGGACAGCCGGATCTCGGCAACGCTGAACGAAGACGGTTCGTTCAGCAAAGGCGACGAAGAGACCTATCAGAAACTGCGGGCCGAGATTGTTCTGTTGGTGAATGAACTGCACCTGCACAACAACCGGATCGAGGCGCTGATTGACCAGCTATACGGCATCAACCGCCGGATTATGCAGATCGACAGTTCCATCGTGAAGCTTGCCGACCAGGCGCGGATCAACCGCAAGGAATTCGTGGATGCCTATCGCGGGCGTGAGCTGGATCCCAACTGGCTGGATGAGATGGGCGAAAAGTCCGGTCGCGGCTGGCAGATGTTCATCGAACGCTCGGCTGAGAAGGTTGAAGAGCTGCGCGCGGACATGGCGCAAGTTGGCCAATATGTCGGCCTCGATATTTCTGAATTCCGCCGCATCGTGCAGCAGGTTCAGAAGGGCGAAAAAGAAGCCCGTCAGGCCAAGAAAGAGATGGTCGAGGCCAACCTGCGCCTCGTGATCTCGATCGCCAAGAAGTACACGAACCGCGGCCTGCAATTCCTCGACCTGATCCAGGAAGGGAACATTGGGCTTATGAAGGCGGTCGACAAGTTCGAATACCGCCGTGGCTACAAGTTCTCGACCTACGCCACGTGGTGGATCCGGCAGGCGATCACCCGGTCCATCGCGGATCAGGCGCGCACCATCCGTATCCCCGTGCACATGATCGAAACGATCAACAAGCTGGTCCGTACGGGCCGACAGATGCTGCACGAGATCGGTCGCGAACCCACGCCCGAAGAACTGGCCGAAAAGCTGCAAATGCCACTCGAAAAAGTGCGCAAGGTGATGAAAATCGCCAAGGAGCCGATTTCGCTTGAGACCCCCATAGGGGACGAGGAAGACAGCCAGCTTGGCGATTTCATCGAGGACAAGAATGCCGTGCTGCCCTTGGACAGTGCCATTCAGGAAAACCTCAAGGAAACAACCACACGCGTCCTTGCCTCGCTTACGCCTCGAGAGGAACGGGTGCTGCGCATGCGCTTTGGTATCGGCATGAACACCGATCACACCCTCGAAGAAGTGGGCCAGCAGTTCAGCGTGACTCGCGAACGGATCCGCCAGATTGAAGCCAAGGCGCTGCGCAAGCTCAAACACCCAAGCCGCAGCCGCAAACTGCGCAGCTTCCTCGATCAGTGAGGGGGCTATCCGCCGCTCTTGCGCTGGTGTTGACCCCCGGGTTGGCAGCGGCGCAATGCGGCGGTCAGGACGTTGTTCTGAATTGCCAGATCGGAAGTAAATCTCTCACGGTCTGCGTGGGTGACGGTCAGGCCACATATGCTTTCGGTCCTACAGGATCACCGGAATTGTCCCTGACTCGTTCCTTGGGTCAGGTGCAAGCTACGCCCTGGCCCGGCGTCGGTCGTTCGATCTGGGAGGACATCACCTTCGAAAACATCGGCACGCGCTACACGGCTTGGATTTCTGTAGATCGCATGACCGAGGATTTTCTCGCAACAGGCGGCGTGATCGTTGCGCGGGGTGATCAAAAACTGGCCGATCTGGACTGCAATACGGGGACGGCAGAGGTCGGCGTTTTTGCCATCGCGGATGCCATGCAAGCGGCAGGCTATTGCGTGGATCGCAACAGCGGGCTCTATACAAGCGCGGCCTGCACCGACTGAGATCGCCGAAATGCAAACAACCCTCGAAATCGCCACGTACGGTCAGGGCTTGTACGAATTCACCCGAGACGTGAATGATTGGTGCGATGGTGATGGCCTGCTGACCCTCTTCGTGCAGCACACTTCCTGTTCCCTGCTGATTCAGGAAAATGCCGACCCAGAGGTCCAGACTGACCTGCGTAACTTCTTTGCGCGCCTTGTGCCGCCCGGGACGGACCCGTCCATGTCCTACCTGACCCACACCTACGAGGGACCGGACGACATGCCCGCGCATATAAAGGCGGCGTTGCTGCCGGTTAGCCTGCAAATTCCGGTGCAGTACGGACAACCACAATTGGGAACTTGGCAAGGGATCTATCTGTTCGAGCACCGAGATGCGCCTCACCATCGCCGGGTCATTGCGCACCTAAGCCGCGCATGACCTAAGGTGATTTGGGGTCAGGTTTTCGCTGGTCTATACTGACCGCGCAAAGCGGAGAAGCACCATGCGCCGGCGGACCCTGATCCTGATCTTTCTCGCCATCCTGCTACCCACCACTGTGCTGGCACAACGGTTTCTCCTGCGCGAAATCATGATCATTCCTGTGCGCCCCATCGACACTCACACATTCGAAGTGGTCGAAAACGACGGCGCGGGCGGAACCCAAATGTGGTGTGCCGCAGGAAAATACGTGCGCGATTACCTTCGGCAGCGCGGAGGCAGCATCACTGTACTCACCCCGCGGGCGTCCTCCGTCGCGTACCCCGGTCGCAAGAGCGTGATTTTCACCACGCAGCCCGTCGAAAGCAGCATCAGCTTGACTTCGCAGGGCGTGCGCACCGCAGGTCAGACTTTCAGCACAACCCATGCGCACGCTCTTTGCCGATCCGATTATGAACTGTACATCAAAGTGCGTGTGCTTGTGCCCTGACCTCTTAGGTAAGGCCCAGAGACACGCATGGCGCAGTTTGTCTCGTCGAAAAGCGGCGTAGATGTGCCGCCCTCTCTGAGCCTCTGTTGGCGTACGTGCTCATCGGAACTCAGGCAAGGGGCTCCCGACAGTTAACATAGTCGTCTCTGCAAGGTGATTTCCATTTCAGCCTGCGCTTCCTACATGCTTTGGGTAAAGGAGATATCCGATGTTCAAACCTATTGCCCTTGCTATTGCCGTAACACTGCCAACGTTAGGACATGCGCAGGATTTCGCACGCCGCGAAAGATTCACCATCCCGGTCAATCAGATCGACAGCTCAACGTTTGAGGTGATCGAGGCTGACGCCGCTGGCGGCACGCAAATGTGGTGTGCTGCTGGAATTTATGCCCGCAATGTATTGGGTTTGCGTGGAGGCGACCTGTACATCGCGCAAGGACGGACCGACGCCCAGACAGAACCAGGGCGCAAAGGCGTGACATTCAGCACGCAGGCAGTCCCGAATGCTTTCTCATCCGTCAGCCAGGGTGTGCGTCGTACTGGCAAAGTGTTTTCCATGGCCCACGCCTATGCACTCTGCCGCAACCTGCCATTCCTGAGGGTGCAAACCTCGTCCAACCAGCTTGTACGTCGCTAACAGGGCACCGCTCATGTAGCGGTGTCATTTCCCCTCTACCCAAAACCTAGACAAGCGCCTATAGTTTCGCGGAACGGGGGAAAACCCCCACTACAGGCGGGACTAAAACGAGGGGATGGGCGATGCGCTGTCCGTTTTGCGGCAATATCGACACACAGGTAAAAGACAGTCGACCAGCGGAGGATCACGTTTCGATCCGCCGCAGGCGCTTTTGCCCGGCATGCGGTGGACGATTCACCACCTATGAGCGCGTACAACTGCGTGATCTGGTGGTTATCAAATCCAACGGCAAACGCGAGGACTTTGATCGCGACAAGCTCGAACGCTCCATCCGCATCTCGATGCAGAAACGACCCATTGATCCTGAACGCATCGATCAGATGATCTCAGGCATCGTGCGGCGGCTGGAAAGCATGGGCGAGACCGACATTCAGTCCAAACAGATCGGTGAGATCGTGATGGAAGCGCTCAATCGCATCGACACGGTTGCTTATGTCCGCTTTGCCAGCGTTTACAAGAACTTCCAGGCGGCGGACGACTTTGACAAGTTCGTGGCAGAGCTGCGACCAGATACCCCGTCAGGCGAGTGAGTAAAGCGGAGGATATCCGCTTTATGTCACTGGCGCTGTGCCTCGGGCGGCGCGGAATGGGGCAAACGGCCCCAAACCCGGCCGTGGGCTGCGTCATCGTCAAGAACGGACGTATCGTAGGGCGGGGCTGGACACAGCCCGGCGGCAGACCCCACGCGGAAACCGAGGCGCTTGCGCAGGCGGGTAACGATGCAGCGGGCGCCACAGCCTATGTCACCCTCGAACCTTGCGCCCATCACGGTAAGACGCCCCCTTGCGCCGAGGCGCTCGTGGTTGCTGGCATCCGCCGCGCCGTGATCGCCATGCGCGACAGCGACACGCGGGTGGACGGGCAGGGCATCGCGATCCTGCAAGCAGCGGGTATCGAGGTGACCACCGGCATCTGCGAGGCCGAGGCCGAGGCTGATCATATCGGCTTCACCCTACGCATCGAACAGGGCCGTCCGTTCGTGACGTTGAAACTCGCCAGCAGTTTCGACGGGCGTATCGCCACCGGCACAGGTGAAAGCCAATGGATCACTGGGCCGCAAGCGCGCAGGTATGTTCACGCCATGCGTGCGCGGCACGACGCGGTGATGGTTGGCGGCGGCACTGCGCGGCATGACGACCCGTCCATGACGGTGCGCGGCTTCGGCGATGTGCCGCAGCCCGCCCGTGTGGTGGTGTCACGCAGGCTGGACCTGCCGCTCATGTCCACATTGGCCCGCACGGCCAAGGACGTGCCCGTGATCCTGTGCCACGGGCGCGACGCTGACCCGATGCTTCAGGACACATGGCGCGATCTGGGCGCAACCTTGCTGCCGTGCGGCACATCCGGTGCTCAGCTTGATCCGCGGGACATTTTGCAGCAACTGGGCAGTCATGGCACCACCCGCGTGTTCTGCGAAGGCGGCGGCGCACTTGCCGCGTCGCTGATTGACGCGGACCTGGTGGACGAACTTGTCGGCTTCACGGCCGGGTTGGTGATCGGTGCCGAAGGGTTGCCGAACATCGGTGCACTGGGGCTGGAAACGCTCGCCGCCGCGCAGCGCTACACCCTGAAATCAGTGTCCCGGATGGGGCCGGATGTGTGCCACAGATGGGCGCGCGTCTAACGCCACAGATGCGCGCGACTGGCCAGCAGGCCCTGCAGCTTTGACAGCACCCTGTTGGCAAATCCCGGGTTTGGCAAAGATCCGCTGCGCAGCCGGTCGACAACGACTTCAACCGGGCAGGCAGTGCCGGTCACGGGGTCGAAATAGCGCGGATAGTCAATCAGGGTGGCATGGACCAAACCGCTGAGAGGAATGTCCTCGCGCCGCCTTGGCGGCACATCGCCAAGATCCTCTGTCAGTCCCCAACCGGCATAGAAGGGCGCACCCGTTGTCACGACGCGCACCCCACGCAACAGCGCCTCGAAACCGGTCAGCGATGTCATGGTCCACAACTCGTCCACGCGCACCAACAGGGCCCCGATGTCGGCCTGTGTGGCAACCACATCAGCCAGCGCACCAGCGTCGCAGGCACCCTCACGCAGACCGGCCTCCACATCCGGGTGGGGCTTGTAGATCAGGATGTCGTCTGGCCGCGCGGCCCGCGCGGCCTCAAGCAGTGCTGCATTGGTGCACAACTGACCGGCCCCCAACCGTATTGAGGCATCATCCTCGACTTGCCCGACCACCAGAATACGCCGCCCAGCGGGCAAGTCTGGTACGTCACCCGACAAGTTGTATTTGCTCAAACCCTCCTCGGTCAGACTGCGTATCAGCCGTTCCACGCGCTGCGTCTGGTCCGGTCGCAAGCTGCGGCGTGTGCGGATCAAATGCTCCAACCGGCTGAGGCGCGCAGGGTCATAGTAAATCCCCAGGTCATCCGTGACCAAGGACAGCGGCGGGATCAACTCGGCGCCCAAACCACGCGAGCGCAGGAAGCCATCCTCGACCCGAACTGCATCCTCGTGACCCACATCCGCCTTGCCCGCCCACACCATCCAGGGGCGGTCCATCGCACGGGCACGACCGGGATCATCCTGAAAGCGCACGGGCACATAGCGACCAAAGGCATTCTGCAACGGCCGCCGCTTCCACAGCCGCATGCCGCTGGCGACCCACCCCTGATGGTCAGCACGCCACGCGCGCGTCTCTGCGGCCAACGCTTCCATCGTTGTGGCAAGGTCGCACAAACAATCACGGTGCGGATCGTACCATGTCGGGTAGAGCATCATGGCCCCCGTGAACAGTTGTGCACGGGTCAGCGTGCGCTGGCGGCGCTGCACAGGAAATTCATCCGCAGTCAGCCCCCAACCCGCATAGAAGGGCTGACCGAACACACGCGGTTTGTGGCCCGCGATGATCGCCTCGAACCCCAACCCGGACGACACGGTGTAGACGGCCACCGCCCCCTCCATCAGGGTCCATGGGCTGACCGGGTGCAAAAAAAGCGATACGCGATCGTTGCAATCATCCGGGCTGAAATATCCCTCGCGTAAACCCTGTACAGTTTCCGGATGCGTCTTGATCAGGATGCGTGCGCCGGGGTGCTCATCCTGCGCGACAAACAGCATTTCGAGAAACCGGTTCCGATCAGCCCCGCAGGCCGTCACCGATGCGTCACCTCGCGTCTGGTCGATCACCAGGACATAACCAGGATCAGGCACAGCGGCGCTGGGATCAAAGCCGGTGTATTTGCTCAGATGTGCCTCCTGCATCCGCGCCATTGCCCCGCGTGCAATGTTCAGGATGGCCGTATCGTCCAGTGGATCTGTGGCCAAGATCTCTTCGAGGTCGGACGGGCAGGATGGATCAAAATGCACCCCCCTGTGATCGACCAGAAGCCCCATTGGTGGACTGCCCGCACGACCGGGTAGGACAGAGCGCAAGAACGCATCCTCAACCCGCACTAGGTTGGCATCGCGCCGGTTAGCGACGGTTTCGCCTCGGTGGGCTGTTGGCGAGTTACCCCAAACACCCACCATCCCGTCGGGCTGGGGCAGACCAAGCGAGATGTCGTAGCCTGCAAGCTCGACAATACGCCGTACACGCCCTCGGGCCAGGAAGCCGCCATTGTAAACGTAAAGCCGCCGGGCCTTTTCGGGTCCGGCGGCGGAGTCGTTTGACCGTGTCATCGGTGTCAGTTGCCGGTCACACCATTGGCAAGCGTGTTGACGCTTGTGACCGGTGTCGTGATCGACGTGATGATCTTGGCGAACTGGGTGTACGGCGCTTCGGTGACATACAGCGTGTCGCCGTCGCGGATCACGAAATCACGGGCCTGGAACATGCCGTTGGGCTGCGTGAGGTCTAGCACATATACCAACCGCTGCGCACCGATCAGGTCATCGCGGCCCAGTACAACATTGGCGACTTCAGCAGGCTCGTTTCGGAACACGAAGATGCCCGTCGGGTCCGAGGTGTTCGTTTGCAACCCGCCCACTTGCGCAAGGGCCTCAAGCGCACTGAGTGTCTGGCTTTCAAACGGCACGCGTGCCTGTCCGCCGGTTGCGCCCAGAGCAGTAAAGGCGCGGGTGTCTTCTTCGACCAGCACGCGGTCCCCGCCGCGCAGGGCGATGTCCAGTTCGGGATGGTCATAGATGTCCTGAAACCACACTTGGCTGCGCATACCGCCGCGAATAATTGTGACGCGCGCAATCTCGGGCACGATGGTCACGCCACCGGCGCGGGCTAGCATGGTAGACAAGGTGCGTGTAGGCCGTTCAATGGCGTAGACACCCTGTGCGCCCACCGAGCCGATCAGCGAGACGGTGGATCCATCACCGGCAACCCGGCGGACCTGAACCTGTGGGTCGGGCGTTTGATCTTCGAGTTTCGTGGTGATGATCCGACGAATAGCGTCCGGTGTGTTGCCGGCGGCGCGGATTCTGCCCGCATATGGGACGAAGATGAAACCGGCACCGTCAACCTGCACTTCTTCCAAGATGGTTGAATTCAGGGATTCCCCGGCCAGCAGACCATCGTCAACGTTTTCCCAGATGGTCAGGCCCAGAACGTCGCCCGGTTGGATTGTGTCCGATCCCAGAACGCCTGCATTCCGAAACGAGTCCGAAAAACCGAGAGCGGGGGTGACAGCGGTGGCTTCGGTCACTCGGTCATTGACCGACACGACGAACGCATCGCCCTCACGCTGGACCGAGCCCGAGAAAATCTGACGTTTGTTCGGGCCAATCTGCGGCAACCCGCAAGAGGCCAGAATCCCCAAAAGGGCCAACGACGCAGCCACGCGCGCCCAGCGGAACGGTTGGAAAATCACTGCTCGGTCTCCTCGACCTATTCTTGTTCTGCCTCGAGTGCAGGTTGATCCGCACTCATTTTTTGTATGTCGCGACGGTTTTCCGCCGCTGATTTGTCGTCAAGCTACCGGAGTCCGTTAGTAAAATCTAGCCATAGGGGTTGTGGTGATCAGGTTACCAACCGCAACTGTTGCCTTGGGGCCGCGGTGCCTGACGCCAGCGCATCGTAAGGATCGTCTGGCGAAAGCATCATGTCGACAACCTGGCGCAACAATTGGCGTCGGCCTCGGGCTGAATAGAAACCGCCGGCGATTTGACTGGTTTCCAGCAGGTAGCGGCGATAGTCACGGTATGCGCGGTTGTCGGGACGGCTCGCCCCGGCAAAGAATGCTGGCAAGGGCTGGTCACTCACAAATTCCGGCTTTGCAAAGACGGCTTTTCCAAAAACCTTCAGCGGAATACCGCGCCACAGCACCTGTTGTGCCGCCGTTGAGTTCACGGTGACCGCGCTGCGGGCATCGTTCAGAAGCTGCGCCAGCTTGCCGCCACGCACGTAGTGAATTCGTCCCTGCAGGCCCAGTTCCCGCGCAAGTGTTCGAATGGTTTTGCGGATCGGCGCGCGCCCGTCTTCAAGGGGGTGCGCTTTAATGACAAGGTGATGATGGGCCAGAGCGCCTTCGGCAAAGCCGCGGATCACAAGGTCCAGGAACTCTGGCATGGTTTTGAAAGGCGAGTGTTCCTGAAAGCTGCTGTCATGCTCCAGTTGAAGTAACGCGAGGTGATACGGGAACCCACCGTACCGGATGCGCAACGTGGCTTGTACCCTATCCATTGTTTGGATCGGCATCAGAAACAGGCGCTTGAGATATAGCTGAAATTCACGCGACACGCTTATTGCGCGATGGGGTTGAAAGTTGCGATAACTCCCGTTTCGGAACATCACAAACCAATGATACAGCGCGCCGTAAAATATGTGCTGCCGCATGTCGCCCCAAGTGCTGGGAGGCAATGGCGCCTCCATGTCCGATAGGGCCAGAGCGTCTTGCATCTGGGCTACTGACATGTCCATCAGGCGCGAATGGCCATTGGAGCCACCACGTTCGTAGGTGACCCAGTAGGGGCGCATGTACCCTTCCTCGAAAACGTGAACAGTGATGCCGCGCCGCTTGGCCTCGGCCACAGCCTGAGCATGGATGGGGCGTACGTCACCGTAAAGGACGATGTCCGTCACCCCCTTGTTGTTCAGCAGTTGGGAAAACGCGGAGGGCCACTCGGCAGCCGTGCCGGTGAAGGGGATGTAGCTATCGCGATGAAACCAGAACGCGCGATCACCGGCATTGAAGCCGACACGCCACACAGTCGTACCTGCGCGCCGAAGCATCGCGCCAAGGCGGTTGAAAAATGGGCCATGGGGTCCCTGCAGAAACAGGAACACCCTGTCTTCGGGGGCGTGCAGCGTCATCTGGTCCCTGATACCTGGCAATGTCTTGACCCATGATGAACACCTGACTGAGGCAGATTTATGGCTCAGGCAGCATAAATCCGCAACGTCTGTGACACTTGCCCTTGGTGATATGCACAGTTACCTCAGGTCAGAACGGCAAGGAGCGCAATCATGTTCACGGGCATCGTCACCGATATCGGCACCATCACGGATCTGCAGCAAGAGGGCGACCTGCGGGTCCGCATCCAGACCGGGTACAACACGTCCAGCATTGACATGGGGGCGTCCATTGCCTCGGACGGTGTTTGCCTAACTGTCGTAGACCTTGGTCCGGACTGGTACGATGTGCAGGTCAGCGCCGAGACGGTCTCCAAAACCAACTTGTCGGCCTGGGCCGTTGGTCGCCGCGTGAACCTGGAACGTGCGCTGCGCGTCGGCGACGAACTGGGCGGGCATATTGTGTCCGGCCATGTGGACAGCGTGGCAGAGGTGGTATCTGTTGTCGACGAAGGCGACAGCACGCGGGTGCAGCTGCGCGCTCCGGATGATCTGGCCCGTTTCATCGCGCCCAAAGGGTCCGTCGCGCTGAATGGCACGTCCCTGACGGTGAACGAGGTGCAGGGGGCGGTATTTGGCATCAATTTCATCCCGCATACCAAAGAGGTGACGACATGGGGCGACGTGGCCGTGGGGGATGCCGTCAATCTCGAGATAGACACGCTCGCCCGTTATGTTGCGCGGCTGGCAGAGGCGGGTTGATCCAAAGGACAGGCTGCGCCTGACGCCGCTTCTGGCGTTTTTCCGGTGTGCTCGCATTATGGGAGGCGAGAGCGCGGTGGCGTACATCGCCTTCTCAGATGATTTTTCTGAAACAAGAAAGAGCGCAGGTTCTGTGCGCACCGTAGTACTGGTATTGATATGCTCGATCCTCTATGTCGCGCACAATGCTGCCACAGGTGACCCATGAGCTTTGAAACCCCCGGGCCGGTCGAGACTGACCTCGCTGCTGCCATTTCGCCGATCGAAGAGATCATCGAAGAGGCGAAGTACGGCCGGATGTTCATCCTGGTCGACCATGAGGACCGTGAGAATGAAGGCGATTTGGTGATCCCCGCCAATTTCGCTGATGCAGCCGCCGTGAACTTTATGGCGACCCACGGACGCGGGCTGATCTGTGTGACCTTGCCCGCCGAGCGGATCGACGATCTGGGCCTGCCCATGATGGCAATGCACAATTCCTCGCGCCACGAGACGGCCTTTACAGTGTCCGTCGAGGCACGGGAGGGCGTCAGCACAGGTATCTCCGCAGGCGACCGTGCGCTGACCATTTCGACGCTTGTGAACCCGCAAGCTACCTCTGCCGATCTGGCGACGCCAGGGCACGTGTTTCCGTTGCGTGCCCGCAAGGGTGGTGTCCTGGTCCGCGCGGGGCATACGGAGGCAGGCTGTGACGTGTCGCGGCTGGCGGGGCACTACCCGAGCTCCGTCATCTGCGAAATCATGAACGAAGACGGCACGATGGCTCGGCTGCCCGATCTCGTGGACTATGCAGCTAAGCATAAGCTCAAGATCGGTACGATTTCTGATCTCATCGCCTATCGCCGCCGCCACGACAACCTCGTGGTAGAAACGGATCGGCGCATGGTGACCTCTCAGCATGGTGGCGACTGGGATATGCGGATTTTCACCGACCAGACCTATGGCATTGAACACGTCACCTTGTCCAAGGGCGATCTGACAACCGATGAGCCGGTGCTGGTGCGCACCCATGCTCTGGCGGAGGTGACTGATATTCTGGGCCTCAGCGACAAGCCTGTAGGCGACTTGCCACGCGCGATGGAACTGATCGCCGCCGAAGGGCGTGGTGTCGTCTGCCTGTTCCGCGAACCGCGCAAGTCGCTTTTTACCGACGAAGAGCCGGGCCCGCGCATCGTCAAGAATACGGGACTTGGCGCGCAGATGCTTTCCAATATGGGCCTGTCGCGCCTGATCCTTCTGACCGACAGCCCCCGTACCACCTATATGGGCATCGACGCCTACGGGCTTGAGATCGTCGGCACCCGCCCCATCCTCGGAGAGAAATGATGGCATCCATAGACCACCACGTGCTGGACCGCCCCAGCTTTGACGAGCCCACCAAGTTGCTGATCGTCGTGTCGCCCTACTACAAGCAGATCGCCGACAACCTCGTGTCCGGCGCTAAGGCCGAGATCGAGGCCGCAGGCGCCACCTGGGATCTGGTCGAGATGCCCGGTGCGCTGGAAATTCCCACGGCCATCGGCATTGCCGAACGGATGTCGAACTTTGACGGCTACGTGGCGCTGGGTTGTGTGATCCGGGGTGAGACGACGCATTACGAAACGGTCTGCAATGACAGCTCCCGCGCCATCCAGCTTCTGGGCCTTCAGGGCCTCTGCATCGGCAACGGTATCCTGACGGTGGAGAACACCGACCAAGCCGAAGTGCGCGCCGACCCCGCCAAGCATAATAAAGGTGGCGGGGCTGCGGCTGCGGCCTTGCACCTGATCGCGCTCAGCCGTAAGTGGGGCCGCTCCAGCAAGGGGGTTGGGTTCAAACCGGCCACCGAATACCAGCTGGCAGGTAAGACAGGAACCACCACCGCATGACCCTTTCGGGCAACCAGAAACGCAAGATGCGCTCTGCCGCGCGGCTCTATGCCGTGCAGGCCCTGTTCCAGATGGAGCAGACGGCGCAGACCGTCGACCAGATCAAGGTCGAGTTCATGGACCACCGCTTTGGCGCGTCCTATGAGGGCGAGGAGATGGCCGAAGGCGATCCGGACCATTTCGCGCGGGTCATGGATGACGCGGTGAATTACCAGGCACCGATCGACCAGATGACGGATCGGGCGCTGGTGGCGAAATGGCCGATTGCGCGGATTGATCCGACACTGCGAGCCTTGTTCCGTGCGGCAGGGGCCGAATTCCGCGATACGGGCACGCCGCCCAAGGTGGTGATCGTTGAATATGTGGACGTTGCGCGGGCGTTTTTCCCCGAGGGGAAAGAGCCGAAATTCGTGAACGCGGTGCTCGACCACATGGCGCGAGAGGCACGACCGGAAGCGTTTTGACACAGGCATTTCAAACGCGAGTGTTTGAAATGAATTCGATCTTGGGCGCGCGGAAACACATTTGTTTCATAGAATAAAGTTGCTGAACGGCTGCATCGAAGTATTGTGGTCAATCGCGTGTCGCGCTGGCGCTTGCTAGCCGAAGGTCGAAGTAAACTCCTACAGCACGTTAGGGTGAAGGGCTGACCCTTTTAGGAGCTTCAGCAACGAGTGGGGCCTTGCAGAGTCCGCGAAAATTGCACGCCGCTGCCTGGTGCAAGGGTGTCCAGACAAGCTCGTTCTCGGTGGCGCGTCCGAATTGTGTCAGTTTAAGGGTGCATGTGTCGCACCGCGAGTCGCTTGAAGCACACCTTTCAAAATCCCAACTCACATTAGAGTTTAATTGCCTTACTCGACGCAATGAACTCGCAGTCTCTTAGTCGCCCCAAGACATATCTAGGAGTAAATCATGGGCCGTGAAGTAACTCTCTTCAGCAGTAAGGAAACAAAGAGCCGCAGCGACGTCGCGACGTTCCTGCGCAGCCTTGCCGATCGCCTCGATGCAGCCGAAGTGATCCTGCGGAAAGGTCAGGAAGAAATCGTGCTGAGCTTGCCTGATCGAATGATGCTCGAGTTGAAGGTCGAGGATGAGGAGAAGCGCCATAAGGGTATTCAGCATAGCCTTGAGGTCGAGATGAAGTGGTATGATGGTGACGCTCCAACCGGTCCCGTCGAGTTGGGTTAGAGCTGCGCAGCAACGCAATGCGGGCCTAGGTTCATTGCATGCGTCAGTTGCGAGGCAAAAATCAGTGTCAGTTCCATGGACGCGATAGTCCGAAGCTGACGGCTGGGTCGGACGGTACCATACGCCTTTGGCAAACGATGACCTTGTAGATGCCACCTTCGCGCATACAATCCGACCATACAGCCAGATACCCTGCGTCGGTACGGCGGGCACCTTTGGGGACCGCTCCTGCGCAGTTCACTGGACAAAATGGTTGCATTGTCCGACAAGGCAATCGGGGTCTTGGTTTCGGAGCATCATGCCAGTCTGTCTCTATGTCAAAGCGGGCTTCAATGCGTTGTTCGCAAGGAGAAGTGGTTGCATTCTTCGACTGCCGAACCGGGATCAAGCCACACTGACGCGGGGCCCAGCATGACAGACATCCTGTTCAAAAACGCCAAATTGGTGGATCCGGAGGCGGGCACAGTGACGACAGGCGCGCTTGTCGTGCGTTCTGGAAGGATCGCTGAGCGTCTCGCGCAAGACGTTGAATTGAACTCGGACAAGACCGCAGACTTCTCCAGGATTGTCGATTGCCAACGCAAATTCCTGGCACCGGGCATCGTGGATGTCGGTGTGAAGGTGTGCGAGCCCGGAGAAAGGCACAAGGAAAGCTTTGGCTCAGCGGGGCTTGCAGCGGCGGCTGGTGGGGTGACGACAATGGTCACCCGTCCCGATACTGACCCGGTCATCGACAATCCTGAGACCTTGGAATTTGTGATCCGCCGTGCCCGCGAGGCTGCACCAGTCAATGTTCTGCCCATGGCTGCCCTGACAAAAGGGCGACAGGGACGCGAGATGACCGAGATCGGCTTTCTGCTGGATGCTGGCGCTGTCGCTTTCACCGATTGTGATCGGGTAGTTGCTGAAAGCAAGGTATTCGCTCGCGCTTTGACCTATGCCCGTTCGTTGGGTGCGCTGGTGCTTGGGCACCCGCAGGATCCTGGTTTGAGTGCAGGCGCAGCGGCCACGTCGGGCAAGTTTGCGTCACTACGGGGCCTTCCCGCCGTGTCACCCATGGCAGAGCGCATGGGGCTTGATCGGGATATCGCAATGGTGGAGATGACTGGTGCGCGCTACCACGCTGACCAAATCACAGTTGCACGTGCACTGCCGCCGCTGGAGCGGGCGAAAAACAATGGATTTGATATCACCGCAGGGACGTCCATCCACCATCTCGCGCTGAATGCGTTGGACGTGTCCGACTACCGCACTTTTTTCAAGATCAAGCCGCCCTTGCGCGACGAAGAGGATCGCGTGGCGATAGCCGAAGCAGTTCGGACAGGTCTGATAGATGTCATCAGCTCGATGCACACGCCCCAGGATGAAGAAAGCAAACGGTTGCCCTTCGAAGCAGCCGCGTCTGGTGCGGTTGCACTTGAGACACTGCTGCCCGCTGCGATGCGCCTGTTTCACGCCGATCAAATCGACCTGCCTACATTGTGGCGTGCCATGTCGTTGAACCCCTCCCAACGCCTTGGGCTCGAGACTGGGCGGCTGGCAGTGGGGGCGCCTGCGGACCTTGTGATGTTTGACCCGCATGCACCCTTTGTGATGGATCGTGCCACACTGCATTCCAAATCTCGCAACACCCCATTTGACGGCGCAAGGATGCAGGGTAAGGTTTTGGAAACCTTTGTCGCTGGACGATCCATATATAAAAGAGACTGAATGCCCCTTCTTGAAAGCACACAAGCAACACTGGCCCTTTGGGCAGTGGTTGGTTACCTTCTTGGGTCGATCCCTTTCGGCATGGTATTGGCGCGGGTGATGAACCTTGGAAACCTGCGCGAGATTGGCTCCGGCAATATTGGCGCCACCAACGTCTTGCGGACAGGTAACAAACTGGCTGCTGCGCTCACATTGGTGTTGGACGCGGGGAAGGGGGCAGCCGCCTTGCTGCTCGCTCGAGTGATTGCCGGAGCAGAAGACGCGGCACAGATAGCTGGGCTCGCGGCAATGCTGGGCCACTGCTATCCGGTCTGGCTTGGCTTCAAGGGCGGCAAAGGTGTTGCAACCTTTCTTGGCCTGCTGACTGCTCTGCACTGGCCCGTTGGGCTGGGCGCCTGCATTGCGTGGCTTGTCGGTGCAGGCCTGTCCCGCATTTCGTCGATGGGTGCGCTGGTTGCGGCTGCGGCATCGACCTTCCTGATGATGTTTCTGGGTGCGCCTGATGGACTGTTGCTCGGGGTTTTCCTCACGCTCCTGGTCTTTTGGCGGCACCGCGAAAATATCCGTCGCATCAAGGCGGGCACGGAACCCAAGATCGGTCAAAAAAGCGCCTGAGAGATGTCGCTGCTTTGCATGCGTCTGCAGATGCGATCATTCTAGCTGACCGAACGCGATTATGTGCTCGCCCGAAAAATTCGTCTGTTTACTCAACTGGCTGCACCAAGCAATGCCGCGTTCCCACCGGAAGCGGTGGTATCCACGCAAACATGCCGTTCAACGAAGACATGTGCCTTGTCTGGCTGCCCTTTGATCAACGGGATGATCGGTCCGTTGCGCTTGGCGAGCGCCTTTTCCAAGTTGCGGCCCGTTGGTTCCATTTCACCCCACCAAAGTACACCGCCATAGGCGGGGCCGTCGGTCAGCGCTTTGGCGTTAATCTCACCGGTGGCCATAACTGCATGACCTCCCAATGCCGTCACTGCCGCCATCTGGGCGGCCGCTGTTTCGGGGCCTGGACCGGCGCAGAGCAGGGCAAGCCGCGGGGAGCGGCTGTGTACGTTTGACTCACCTGTTGGACCGGGAAGTGTGGTGCTGTCCTGAACCGCGTTCGAATTCTGTGGCAGCGGCGGCAACGTGGAGGGACCAGACCAAGTCTCAGATGAGTTTTCGGATACTTTCGCCCTGAAACGCAGCAGATAATCGGGCCCACCTGCCTTTGGTCCTGTCCCCGATAAGCCATGTCCGCCAAAGGGCTGACTGCCCACGATGGCTCCGATCTGATTGCGGTTAACATAGACATTGCCTGCCGCAATGCGGTCCGTCACATGTTGTACCCTGTCATCAATGCGGGTGTGGAGGCCGAAAGTCAGACCGTACCCCGTGTCATTGATGGCGTCGATCACGGCATCAAGGTCGGCAGCTTTGTAGGTCGCAATATGTAGAACCGGACCAAACACTTCCCGCTCGATATCTTCGATACCGTCTACGCGGATCAGAGTTGGCGCTACAAAATACCCATGGGTCAGGGTTTCAATTTGATGTAGTAACCACCCCTTAGCCCGCGCGGTGGCAATATGTGCATCTATGTCCGTCTGCGCTGCAGGGTCGATGACGGGGCCTATGTCGGTTGCAAGCTGCCAAGGAGTGCCGATGCTCAAAGCGTCCATAGCCCCCATCAACATCTCGGTCAGCCCTGGTGCGATATCCTCTTGCACGTAGAGACAGCGTAGGGCGGAACAGCGTTGACCCGCGGATTGAAAGGCGCTCTCGACGATGCTGCGCACAACCTGTTCGGGCAAGGCGGTGCTGTCGACGATCATCGCGTTCAGTCCGCCGGTTTCCGCGATCAAGGGTGTGCCGGGTGCTGCATGATCGGCCAGGTTGGCGCGAATGCGCAGCGCGGTTTCGGTTGAGCCGGTGAAGGCGACGCCATTGACCTCCGGATGGCGGGTCAGAGCCGCGCCAATGTCGCCCGCGCCCAAAAG
Source organism: Tateyamaria sp. (assembly GCF_059783535.1). Taxonomy (NCBI): domain Bacteria; kingdom Pseudomonadati; phylum Pseudomonadota; class Alphaproteobacteria; order Rhodobacterales; family Roseobacteraceae; genus Tateyamaria; species Tateyamaria sp. The sequence goes on from NZ_JBYNDP010000017.1 coordinate 42,478, forward strand.
CAGCTGCAGGGCGGTGTGCGGAACACCCGCTTGGTGCAATAACTCTATCGCTCGGAACGCGATCAGCGATGTCTGTTCGGCCGGTTTGGCCAGAACGGCATTGCCGGCGGCCAGCGCTGCCGCAATCTGCCCCGTGAAAATCGCCAGAGGAAAGTTCCATGGCGAGATACAGACAAAATTGCCCGCGGGCGCACTGCCGTCCGCGTGTGTTGCGTAGTAGCGGAGGAAATCCACCGCCTCCCGCAGTTCAGCCACGGCGTCCGGCAGCGTTTTGCCTGCCTCGCGGGCGAGAAGAGCAAAGAGCTCGCCAAACGCCGCCTCATAAAGATCGGCAGCAGCGTTCAGGATGCGGGCGCGTTCTTCCGCAGAGACGGACCACGCCCCGGCGTCTGCGAAAGCATTCTTCGCGACGTCCGGTGTTGCCCAAAGGGCGGTGCCTACAACGTCCTCCGGATCGGCTGGATTCAGTACTGGTGTTTCAGCACCATCGCCCGTTCTCACAGTGAGCGAGTGCGCGCTCCACTGATGCGCAGCAAACTTTTGACGCGCTCTTTCAATCTGCGACAAGGTCGGCGTATGGGTCAGGTCAAACCCTTGCGAATTGCGTCGCTTGGGGGCGAATAGCGCAGGCCCGTCTGGAATGGTGATCGCGCTGTCTTCCAAGGCGGCGAATGGATCGGCGGCCACCGCCTCGGGCGGCACATCCTCATCCACGATCTGGTTCACGAAGCTGGAGTTTGCTCCGTTTTCAAGAAGCCGCCGCACCAGATAGGCCAAGAGATCGCGATGGGCGCCCACTGGCGCATAGATCCTGCACCGTGTCCCATTTTCGCGGAGAACCATGCTATGCAACGCCTCACCCATTCCGTGAAGACGTTGAAATTCAAAAGGTTGGTCGTCAGCCATGTGGAGGATCGCTGCGACTGTATGGGCGTTGTGCGTTGCAAATTGCGGATATATGCAGTCGGTCAGGCTCAGTAGTTTACGTGCATTTGCAATATAGGACACGTCGGTTGCGGCCTTCCGTGTGAAGACGGGAAAGCCCGCAACGCCCTCGACCTGCGCGCGCTTGATTTCTGTGTCCCAATAGGCGCCCTTGACCAACCGCACCATCAGTTTGCGATCGTGGTGTATGGCCATGTCGTGGATTGCGTCGATAGTGGCCCCGGCACGGGGGCCGTAGGCTTGAACTACGATGCCGAACCCGTCCCAGCCTGCCAGTGCCTTTTCCCGCAGAACCGCATCAATGATCTGTAAGGACAAGGACAAGCGATCGGCTTCTTCCGCATCCACGTTCAGGCCCATCCCGGCCGATGCGGCAAGAAGGGCGAGTGACCGCAGGCGCGGCACAAGATCCCGCATCACCGCGGCCTCTTGCGCACGTTCGTAACGAGGATGCAGGGCGGACAGCTTGACCGAGATACCTGGATTTTCGCGGATATCTGTGTTGGTGCACGCCCGCGCGATGGCAGAGATGGCGCGTGAATAGCTCAGATGGTAACGCCGCGCATCGGCGTCGGTCATCGCTGCCTCTCCAAGCATATCGTAGGAATATGTGAACCCTTCAGCCTCCATTCCCGCAGCGCGTTCCATCGCGCTGTCGATGTTCTCGCCCAGCACGAATTGTCGTCCCATCTCTTTCATTGCGCGGGAGACGGCAGCGCGGATCACAGGTTCGCCCAATCGCTTGATCGCTCCGCGCAAGTGCCCAATGGGGCCGGGCTGATCATCATCTAATACGCGCCCGGTCAGCATCAACGCCCATGTCGATGCATTTACCAATGATGACGTCGAATGACCCAAATGCTTGCCCCAGTTCGACGGCGCGATCTTGTCTTCGATCAGCGCGTCGATGGTATCGGCATCCGGCACGCGTAACAGAGCCTCTGCCAAGCACATGAGAGCGATCCCCTCATCGGTCGACAAACCGTATTCAGCAAGGAAGGTTTCCATCAGACCCGGTGCCGCTTGGGTGCGAATTGCAGTGACCAAACGCGCGGCACTGTCGCAGATCGCATTCCGGTCCTTGGTAGACAGATTTGCTGTTTGGATCAGGGCCGCGAGAACGGCTTCGGGTTCGCCATACTTGCCTTGGTCAAGCTGGGTCGCCAGTTCACGGTTCATTTCTCGTACCATGGCACTTTCCTTTTCCATTTAGGCAAGTGTATCATCCCTTGATCAGGTAAAATGATCGAAATTGGGGAAAACAGCAGAACAAATGAATATCTTGACGCAGGGTACGCAAGCGAAGAAACCAAAGGCATTGGACAAGCTGGATCAATCGATTCTGACCGCTCTTGCCGAGGATGGACGGATCAGCATCACCGATCTTGCGGTTCGGATTGGTCTGTCCAAATCTCCCACGCAAGCGCGGTTGCGGCGATTGGAGAAAGCCGGGATCATTATGGGATACCGTGCGCTGCTTGATCCGATCTCACTGGGGCTTGATCATGTGGCCTTTGTGGAAGTGCGGTTGAGTGACACCCGTGAAGCAGCATTGCGAGCCTTCAATACGGCGGTTCAGCAAATTCCAGAGATTGAGCAAGCCCATATGATCGCCAGCCATTTCGACTATCTGTTGAAGGTCCGCACTCGGAACATGGCGCAGTATCGTCAATTTCTCGGAGATGTGATTTCAAGCCTGCCCCATGTTGCGTCAACATCGACCTATGTCGCCATGGAAGCCGTCAAGGAGGTTATGTTGCCCGGGTTGGAGTAGCGCGAGACTTGACTGGTCGGCGCCGGGCATCATTCTTTTGATTATGAGATATGCTATTGTTGCCCTTTTGTTATCCAGTCCGGCACTGGCGGAAACATGTCCGCCGACACCAGATATTTCTGCCGATTTGCAGGCGTTGATTGCCGATGCGAACGCTGCATCGGACGAACGCAATGGACAAGCCGCCTCTGACCAGATGTGGCAATTGTGGTTGCGGGCACCTGATGCCGCTGCTCAGGAGGTTCTGGATCGTGGCATGCGCCAACGAAGCAGTTTCGACTTTGCCGGTGCGTATGACAGCTTTGATACGCTTGTGAGTTACTGTCCCGACTACGCGGAAGGTTACAACCAACGTGCATTCATCAGCTTTCTGCGCGAGGATTTTTCTGCCGCACTCATTGATCTGGACCGGGCGTTGGATATCTCTCCTGACCATGTAGGGGCGCAGTCTGGACGAGCGCTGACGCTCATGAATCTTGGCCGACGGGAAGAGGCCCGCGCGCAGCTTAAGCAGGCGTTGGTGAACAACCCGTGGCTGTCCGAACGTCATTTGTTGGCAGATGGGGCGCCGCTTGGCCCGGAAGGTCAGGAATTGTAGTTCC
>NZ_JBYNDP010000145.1:0-8631 GCF_059783535.1 Tateyamaria sp.
ACGCGGAACTTCAGGCCGTTGGCATCCGCAGGTGTCATCAGCGGCTTGTTGGCCGACATCTGCTTCATGCCGTTGTGCCAGAATGCCAGACCCAGCAGACCACGGCGGGTCATCGATTCCTTCATCGCCTGACCGGTTTCAGATGCCTGGAACGCGTCAACGGCGTCGATGTCCTTGAACATGAACGGCAGGTCGAAGATGCGGAATTGCTTGGTAAACTGCTCGAACTTCGACAGCGACGGCGCGGCCATCTGAACGTCGCCCTGCAACAGGGCTTCGAGCACCTGGTCATCGTTGTAGAGAGTCGAGTTCGGGAACACTTCCATGCAGGCGGTGCCGTTCATTTCCTCGTTCACGCGCTCTTGCAGCAACGTGGCGGCGATGCCCTTGGGGTGCTTGTCGGTGTTGGTGACGTGGCTGAACTTGATGACGATTTCTCCATCGTCACAGGCAGCGGCCACGGCGCCTGCGCTGACGGTCAATGCCAGAGCGGCGGCGGTCAGGAATTTCATTGTCTGTCTCCTCCCAGAGATCGTGTTTTTGGTATGTGTCCCCGCGGGGACAGCGAATTGGATAAAAGCAGAGCGTACGGTGGGGTACATAGAAGGAAGTTCTTAACTTCTTTTAGCCCCCACTTATCCATTATTCTTCAATATCTTAAAGGCCATTCTGAAAGCAACTCAGGTGTTGCGCGCCGCCTACGTGTGCGGATTTTCGCACGACCCCGCGCAACACTGTGTGGAAACCCACACAGTGTTAGCGTCGATAGTCCTCAGGCCGAATCCCGTACTTCTTGAGCTTGTCGTAGAAGGTCTTGCGCGGAAGCCTGAGCGCTTCGGCAGCCGCGCTGGCATGCCCGTTCTGTCGCCCCAGCGCCGCAACAAGCAAGGAGCGCTCGACCCGTGCCATCTGCTCGGCCAAGCCGAGATCAACCGCCTTGGACGCATCCTCGGGCATGCCCAGTACAAAGCGCATGGCGGCACTCATCAACGATCGCGCGTTGCCGGGCCAATCCTGTGCCATCAGGGCGGCCATATGGTCAGGGGCCAGTTCAGGCGGCGTCAGGCCCGCCTGCTCTGCCGCCTGGGCGACATAGTGACGGAACAGGATTGGGATATCCTCGGGCCGTTCGCTCAAGGACGGAATGCGGATCGGGAACATCTCAATCTTGTAATAGAGATCGGCATTTAGCGCGCCCTCTTCCACGGCTGTGCCAAGGTTGCGCGTGCTGCCTGCGATCAGTCGCGGGCCTTCACCCGCCTCAAGCGCTTCGAGCAAGGCAAGTTGGCTGGCATGAGGCAGCCCGGTGATTTCGTCCAGAAACAGGCTGCCCCCCTTGGCCTTATCCATCGCCTCGGCCAGTGCGTTCGGACGCAGATCGGCCGCGGCGCGTTTGACAAAGGGCGCCTTGGACCGAAGGGAGCTGAGGTGAATGACTTCGGCCACCTTGGAAATCCCTGTGCCGGGCGCGCCGGTCACAAGCACCTCGGTCTCAAGCGGGGCCAGCAGCCGCACGCGGTCACGCAAGCCATTGGCCAGATCGCTTTCGCCAAAGAGCATACGGGCGGCCGGATCGCCGCTTTCCACCAGTTGCCGCAGGCGGCGGTTTTCAAGAACCAGCGCGCGGGTTTTCAGTGCACGTTCAAGAACGGCAAGCAACTCATTGGGTGCGCAGGGTTTTTCGAGAAATCCAAATGCTCCGTCGCGCATCGCCTGCACGGCCATGGGAATGTCACCTTCGCCCGTCAGCAGGATCACCGGCAGGTCCGGGTCGATCTTGCGCGTGTGCGCCAACAGGTGAAACCCGTCACGCCCCGGCATCCGGATGTCCGACAGGATCACGCCGTCGAAGTCGCGTGTGATGTGATCCTTGGCGACCACGAAAGACCCCGCCGGGATCGGCTCAAGATCGGCAAGCTCGAGCGTTTGCGCCAGCGCGTCGCGCACGGCGGCGTCATCATCGACGAGCAGCACTTGGGTGGTCACGCGGCTACCTCTTGGGTCCAGGGCTGTAGATCGACTGTGAACACGGCGCCATCCGGGCCATTGGTGCCGTGGATTTCACCGCCAAAGCTTTGCACGATGCCATATGAGATCGAGAGGCCCAGCCCCATCCCTTCGGATGCGCCGACCTCTTTGGTGGAATAGAACGGGTCGAACACACGGTCCGGCGTTTCGATGCCGGGGCCGGTGTCGGAGATGATGACGGACGTTTTTTGGATGTCGATGGTCAACGCGCGCGTGTCGCGCCCTGCCATCGCATCGACCGCATTCGAGATCAGGTTGACGAAGACCTGGCCCAGCCGCACCTCGCCCCCCGACACCCAGACTGGTGCGTCGGGAAGGTTGAGCGTGAGTGTCACATCCTCGTTCCGCATGCGGGGCGTGGTCAGTTCCACCGCGCTTTGCACCACTTGGGCAAGGTCCACGCGCAGCGCCGGTTCGCTTTCCTGCCGAGCAAAGGCGCGCAGGTTCTTGATGATGCGCCCCATGCGGCGGGCCATGTCGGCGATGCGGCCCAGATTGTCCTCGGCCCGGTCGGGTTTGTCGCGCTGCAGGAAGGCTTGGGCGTTGTCGGCATAGGTCTGGATCGCCATGAGCGGTTGATTGAGTTCGTGACTAAGACCCGCGCTCATCTGCCCCAAGGCGCTGAGCTTGCCCGCCTGAACAAGGTCGGCCTGCGCCCGCGCGAGGGCGGCTTGTGCCTCTTCCCGCTCTTCGGCCTCGCGCCTGAGCTGGGTGTTGGTGTCGGACAGGGCGGCGGTGCGTTCGGCCACGCGCTGTTCCAGTTGCGCATTCGCTTCGGCCAATGTGCGGCGCCGTTCCGTGGCAAGGAACAGAAGCGCGCCGAAGGCTAGGCACAGTCCGGCCACCGCTGCAGCCTGCAGCGTCGCAAGGCGGCGCGCCGGCGCGACGTCCACAAGCGCCTCACCCGTCATGCCAATCACCGGCAACGGCCGCACCAGGTGCAGGGCGTTTTGTGGCAGGTACGGCCCCCACCCCAGTTGCCAAACTTCGTGCCGCCCCAATTCGTAACTGTCGAAGGGCAAAGCCGGGCCGGTCGCTGGCCGCAGGCCGGGCCCCTCGTCCTCGCGCTGCCAGAAGACGATTTCGGACCGGTTGGTGATGAACACCCGGTCCTGTGCATCCGTGAAGAAGACCGCAGGGTTGGAGCCGACCCAGTCCCATTCAATCCCGGCAAGATCTGCCGTCACAACCACGATGCCGATGATCTGGGATCGCGCATCAAAGACGGGTGCCGCATATGCGAAGACGCGCGTGCCCTGCGCCGTGCGCCCGTTGCCCCACCCAAGCGCCCCTTGCGCGGCGCGCGCCACGAGTGGCGCGATATCTAGACCGGGTTGATCAGACCGCGCAGCGGCCAGCACGAGCCCCTCTGCATTGGTCAGGCGGATGTCCTGGGCCGCTGTTTTGTCAGCAATTTCAAGGAACAGTGCTTCGACCTGGCTAACATCTTCCCCTGCAAGTGCCGCACTGACACGGGGGTGATCCGCCACCAGAACCGCCAGTTCACGGTAGCGCTGGAGCTGCCCTGTCAGGCGGTCCGAAGCGAGCGCAAGGTCCGATTGCCCCTGCCGCGCCAGTTGATCAAGCGCCTGGAAATACCCGTAGCGCCAGACGCCTGCCGCTGCCGCCGCCACAAGCGCAACAAAGCCCAGCACCACACTGATCCGTCTGAGATATCCGTTTCCCATGGCGGCCACCCTATCCGCCTGCGCAAAGGCTTGCCAAGGCACGTCCGGCCTGAGACACCTCCCCCATGTTGATCCAATCCCCGCATGACCCCGCCTTTGTTCAGGACCCTTACGCCTTTTACGACCGTGCGCGAGCCGACGGCCCGGTGCTGTATTGGCAGGATTACAGGATGCACGCGGCCTTTGACCATGCCACCGTGCATGCGCTGTTGCGCGACCGGCGTTTGGGCCGTGCTGTGCCGGGGCGCGGGGTAGCCCCCGCCCATCTGACCGATTTCGATGCGGTGGAACGCTATTCGCTGCTGGAGTTGGAGCCGCCCGAGCACACGCGGTTGCGCCGGTTGGTCCTGCACGCCTTTACCTCGCGCCGGATCGCGGGGTTGGAGGACGACATTCGCGCGATCTGTGCCGATCTGCTGGCGGGGCTGCCCGGGGAGCCATTTGACCTGATCCCCACATATTGCCAGTTGGTGCCCGTCCGCGTGATCGCGCGCCTGCTGGGTGTGCCAGAGGAGATGGGACCGGACCTGTTGCGCTGGTCGTCGGCCATGGTGGCGATGTACCAGGCAGGCCGTGATCGGGCGATCGAGGATGCCGCGAATGCGGCGGCCAAGGAGTTTTCGGTCTTTCTGCGCGGCTATATCGAGGAACGCCGGGACGATCCCCGCGATGACCTGATCACGGAGTTGATCGCGGCAGAGGAAGACGGCCAGACGCTGAGCCATGACGAGATGATCGGGACATGTATCCTGCTGCTGAACGCGGGGCACGAGGCGACGGTGCACAGCCTCGGCAACGCCGTGAAAGCGCTGATCGAGACAGGCCAGACCGACGCGCTGGCGTCAGATCGCGTGGACCGAACGGTGGAAGAAGTCATGCGCTTTGACCCACCGCTGCATATGTTCACTCGGCACGTCTATGAGCCCATCGAAGTGGGTGGGCACCGCCTTGGCCCCGGTGACGAGATTGCGCTGATGCTGGGGGCCGCAGGCCGGGACCCGGCCGTGTTCGAGGCTCCCGACCAATTCAATCCAAGCCGTGTGAAAAACACCCATGTCGCCTTTGGTGGCGGGTTGCATTTCTGCGTGGGCGCACCGCTCGCCCGGCTTGAGATGAAGATCGCACTACCCGCCCTATTTGAGGCCATGCCCAACCTGCGCATCACCGAACCGCCTGCCTACGCCAACAGCTATCACTTCCACAAACTCGACCGGCTGATCGTTTCAGCGTGAGTCGGGTCCGGGTCAAGGATGGCCATAGGCCACCGCCAACGGCGGCGTGTCCTTGACGCGGGCGCGACTCACAACACCCTCGAACAGGTCTGCTTAAGACGCAAAGCGCCTTAAGCGGCCTCTCAGCAAAGCATTCCACACAGCCCAACATACGCGACGCAAAAAGCAAAGCGTCGCCTCGCCACTGGCTGAATGTGAAATGCGCGGTAGCGCTCTATTTGGTTAGGTTTCCAATGGAAGCATCGTGGTGGACTTGATCTCTTCCATCGACAAGAGTGCGGTCACGTTGTGCACCCTCACCTCAGAGATCAGCGCCTGATAGAACGCATCATAGGCACGGGCGTTTTTCACCCGCACCTTGAGGATGTAGTCGATGTCGCCCGCAAGCCTGTGCGCCTCCTGCACCTCAGGACGGTCGCGCAATGCCTGCAAGAATTTGGCCTGCCAGTCGGCCTCGTGCTCGGACGTGCGTATCAGAACAAAGAAACAGGCCTCGAACCCCAGCGCCTCCGCATCCAGTACAACGGTCTGCTGGCCCACCACGCCCGCCTCGCGCAGCTTGCGAATCCGGTTCCAAACGGGCGTCTTCGAGGACCCCACCGCCTTGGCAATATCGTCCAATGACTGGCTGGCATCGCGCTGCAGCTCGGCCAGAATTTTGCGATCCACGTCGTCGATGCGAACAGACATCCCAAAGCGCTCCAAATCGGGAAACAGGCGTTCTGCACCTGCACAGAGATAGAACAATCATCCTTATCTGCGCAGTTGTCTAGCAGAAAACCGGAATAATTTCCTATATTGGAGGTCAGTTTTACGGGATCGAGGCCGATATGAACCATTTCCCCATCTTCCTGAACACCGCCGGACGGCGGATCGTGCTGTCAGGCGGCGGCGATGCAGCGCTGGCCAAGCTGCGCCTGCTGATGAAGACGATGGCCCATATCACGGTCTTTGCGGCGCACGCCGATGACCAGATCAAGGCATGGGCTGCAGAAGGCAAGTTGCACCTGATCGACCGCGCAATGGAGCCGGGCGATGCGATGTGTGCTGCGCTGTTCTATGCCGCGGACGAAGATGAGGCCGAAGACAAGCGGACCGCCGCCATCGCCCATGCAGACGGCGCACTGGTCAATATCGTCGACAACCTCGCCGACAGCCAATTCATCACCCCCGCCATCGTGGACCGCGATCCTGTCACCGTCGCCATCGGCACCGAGGGCGCCGCCCCCGTGCTGGCGCGTGCGATCAAAGCCGATCTGGAAGAACGCCTGCCCACGTCCCTCGGCACACTGGCCCGCATCGGCAAGGCGTTCCGCAAGGCGGCAGACGCCCTGCCCTTTGGCCGCCCGCGCCGCGATTTCTGGCGCGACTACTATTTCAATGCCGGACCCAAGGCGATGAGCGATGGCGAAGAGGCCGTGCAACCCGCACTTGATGATCTGCTGGCCGACCATTTGATGCGCGAAACCCGTAAGGGTCATGTCGCCTTTGTTGGTGCGGGTCCCGGCGATCCCGAATTGCTGACCCTCAAGGCGCGCAAAGCCTTGGATGAAGCAGACGTGGTGATCTATGACCGCCTGATTTCCAAGGAAATCCTCGAACTGGCCCGCCGCGAAGCGAACATGATCGATGTGGGCAAAGAGGCCTTTGGCCCCTCCACCCCGCAAGAGATCATCAATGATCTGATTGTGGAACATGGCCTGAAAGGCGCACAGGTCGTGCGTTTGAAATCCGGCGACGCCACTGTCTTTGGACGTCTGGATGAAGAGATCGAGGCCGTGACCGAGGCCGGTGTCGACTATCACATCGTACCGGGCATCACTGCCGCCTCTGCCGCTGTGGCATCCATAGGTCAGTCGCTGACCCGCCGTGGCCGCAACTCCTCTGTCCGGTTGTTAACCGGCCACGACACGCGCGGCTTTGCCGATCACGACTGGAAGGCACTGGCCCAACCCGGTGAAGTCGCAGCCATCTATATGGGCAAGAAATCCGCCCGCTTCATCCAGGGTCGCCTGATGATGCACGGGATTGATCCGTCGACACCCGTGACTTTCGTGGAAAATGCAAGCCGGGCTGACCAACAGGTCCTGTCCACCACCGTGGCTGAGATGGAGCCAACCCTTACCGAAGCTGGTCTTGGCGGCCCGGCCCTCACCTTCATTGGCCTGGCGCCCCGTGCCGCGTTGGCCGCCATCCCCGAGATCCCACTGCCGCAGATGCAAGAACAGATTCAGGAGGCGCACTGATGCCCAAGGCGTTCACCCCCAAAGTTGTCACCGCCAATCACCTGCTGGCCGGCGATGTGATCTACCAGACCGCAGATGGCTGGACCCGCACATTGAACGAGGCCGAGGTGCTGACCGATGAGGCTGATGCCGATCTGCGCCTGATCGAAGCCTCGCAACAGGTCGACGAAGTCGTCGGCGCCTATCTGGCTGACGTCGCCGTTGAGGATGGCAAGCCCGTCCCGACCCATTTTCGCGAAACCTTCCGGGCCACCGGCCCGAGCAACTACGCCCATGGCAAGCAAGTGGACTTTGCCGAAGGCGAACATGAGGACGCATACTGATGTATAGCTATTCCGAGTTCGACACCGCGTTTCTGACCGAACGCAACGCCCAGTTCCGCCACCAGGTCGAGCGCCGCATCTCTGGCGCACTGACCGAGGACGAATTCAAGCCCCTGCGCCTGATGAACGGCCTGTACCTGCAGTTGCACGCCTACATGCTGCGCGTTGCCATCCCCTATGGCACACTGTCCTCGGCCAAGATGCGCAAGCTGGCAGAGATCGCCGAGCGCTGGGACAAGGGCTATGGCCATTTCACCACGCGCCAAAACATCCAGTACAACTGGCCCGAATTGAAAGACGTACCGGACATGTTGGACGCGCTGGCCGAGGTGGGCATGCACGCCATTCAGACGTCCGGCAACACGATCCGGAACGTGACGGCTGACCATTTTGCCGGTGCCGCGGCGGACGAGATTGCCGACCCGCGCCCTGTGGCAGAACTGATGCGCCAGTGGTCCACCGACCACCCTGAGTTTCAGTTCATGCCGCGTAAGTTCAAGATCGCCATCACCGGGTCGCCCAATGACCGTGCCGTGACCAAGGCGCATGACATCGGCATCCGCATGGTCGAGCGCGATGGCGCGCGCGGCTATGAGATCATTGTTGGTGGCGGCCTGGGACGCACCCCGATGATTGGCAAGATTATCAATGACTTCCTGCCCGAAGCTGATTTGCTGCCCTATCTTGAGGCCATTGTATCCGTCTGGAACCAGATCGGCCGCCGCGACAACAAGTACAAGGCGCGGATCAAGATCACCGTGCATGAGCACGGCATTGATGAAATCCGCCGCTTGGTTGATGAACGGTTCGAAGAGACGCGCAAGACTTTCTCTGGCGTGGACGTGCAGATGCTGCGCGAGATCGAAGAACATTTCGCGGCTCCGGCCTTTGTCACGAAGTCCGAGGCCCCGTTCAAGGACGCCTATCACAACGATCCGGTGTTCCGGTCGTGGGCCGACACCAACCTGACCGCCCACAAGGCCGACGGGTACAAGATCGTGTCGATTTCGCTGAAGAAACACGGGCATACCCCCGGCGACGCGACAGCCGATCAGATGCGCCTGATGGCTGATCTGGCCGAAGAGTTTGCCCATGACGAGCTGCGCATCAGCCA
>NZ_JBYNDP010000146.1:0-8628 GCF_059783535.1 Tateyamaria sp.
GCCAGCAGCTTGGGATCGACCTCGTCCAGCGACTTGGGCTTGACCTCCATCGATTTGGGACGGGCGTAGTAGTACTGGTCCTGAAAGTCGATCTCAGGGTAGTCGACCATGGCCCAGTCTGGTTCCTTCATCTGCAGCCAGCGCTCATAGGCTTGCAGGCGCCATTCGGTCATCCACTCCGGCTCTTCGTTCTTTTCCGAGATGAGTTTGACGATGTCTGGTGTTAGGCCTTTTGGCGCGTACTCCATCTCGATGTCGGTTTCCCAACCGTATTTATACGCGCCGCCAACCTCGGCAACAGCATCCACCGTTTCCTGATCGACACCTTCCTTGACCACTACATTTTCCATGTCAGACATCCTCTCGCATCTGAGCGGTTTACGCCGCCCGCGCCTCGTGTTTCTTCAGTTTTTGCGCCCATGTATCGGCAAAGCGCAAAACGTCCTCTTCCGTCGTCTCAAGCCCCAGCGACACCCGCACCGCAGATGCCGCCTCAAGCTCCGAATATCCCATCGCCTTCAGCACCCGGCTGGCCTTGACCTTGCCACTGGAACAGGCAGACCCCGCCGAGATGGCAAAACCCGCCAAATCCATCTGCATCACCTGTGTTTCGCCCTTCCAGCCGGGCGTGATGAAACAGGAGGTGTTGGGCAGGCGTTGCGCCTCTTTCCCGACAAAAATAGTTGTCTTTGACGCGGCAGCAAGAGCGTTTTCTAGAATATTTCTAAGTTTCTCGATCCGGTCCCATTTTCCGCTCGCCACGTCACGCTGTGCAGCTTCGGCTGCAGCGCCGAAACCGGCAATACCGATGACGTTTTCAGTCCCCGAGCGGCGGCCCATCTCCTGACCACCGCCACGGACCTGCGCCTGCACATCCAGCCCCTGCTGCAAGACCAAAGCACCCACACCCTTCGGCCCGCCCAGTTTGTGAGCCGAGATCAGTCCCATCTCGATCCCCAGCCAATCAAAGCCAAAGGGCAACTTACCAAAGCCCTGCGTCAGATCGCTCAGGGCCAGCTCCCTTGGGATGTCCTGAACAAAACCTGTTTCGGAATTGGCCAGCTGCAAGCAAGACGCCGCAGGCGTTTCCACCCGAACGCGCCCGTTGGCATCTGCGGTCAAAACCGGATCAATCCATGCGCCGACCGCATCATGTTCAACCGCGGACCCGTGCAAAGAACGCCCCGCACAGGCAAGGGCCGCAGCCTCGGTCGCGCTGGCAGTAAAGACGATGTCGGCGCCCGACGCGCCAAGCGCTTCTGAAATCTGCCCGCGCGCCTTTTCAACAATCGCCTTGGCTGCGCGCCCCTCGGCGTGCACCGATGATGGATTGCCCACCGCATCCATGGCGCGCAGCATCGCCTCGCGCGCCTCAGGCCGCATCGGGGTCGTCGCGTTATGATCCAGGTAGACCCGGCTCATGTTTCTTCTGACCAAAAATACCGCGGAGGTCTGGGGGCTGGCCCCCAGTTGACGTCAACCATCATCGACCACCGCAAAGAGGTTGGGCACCGCGGGACACGGGGCCAGTTCGTTCCCGATCACGTCCGACAACCGCGTCTGATGCAAGAAGACGTAGACATGCGCACTCAATCCTTCCCACAAACGGTTGGTCAGTGACTGCGCCTTGGACCCGGACGCCGCGCCAGAGGCCCCGGCCCCCTTGTGCATCGCATCCACCTTTTCATCGACGGCCGCCAGAATATCAGCCACGCGGATGTCAGAGGCGGACCGCGCGAGTTTGTAGCCCCCGCCGGGCCCACGCACGGACGACACCAGTTCGGCGCGCCTCAGCTTGACGAATAACTGCTCAAGATAAGGCAACGAGATGTCCTGCCGGGTTGAGATATCGCCCAGGCTGACAAGTTGGTCGCCGGGCTGCATGGCGATGTCAGCCAGCGCCACCATCGCATAGCGTCCCTTGGTCGACAGTTTCATGGCAAAACCCCCAATTGACGTCACCGACACAAGGTCATACATCGTTGCCCACTGCAGGATGAATGACCTGTCGAAAAAGTTAGAACCGTTCTAAGGTGCCCGATCAAATTCGTCAAGAAATCGGAACCTAAAAAAGACGCGCGAGGACAGAACACCATATGCCCGAGGTCATTTTTCCCGGACCCGAAGGCCGCCTCGAAGGCCGCTACCACCCCCAAAAAGAACGTGATGCGCCGATAGCCATCGTTTTGCATCCTCACCCGCAGTTTGGCGGCACGATGAATCACAAGGTGGTGCACGCGCTGCACTATGCCTTTTTCAACATGGGGTTCACCGTTCTGCGCTTCAACTTCCGTGGTGTCGGGCGCAGTCAGGGCGAATATGATCAGGGCATTGGCGAGCTGAGTGATGCGGCCTCGGCCCTCGACTACCTGCAGTCGATGAACAACAATTCCAAGCACTGCTGGGTGGCAGGCTTTTCATTTGGCGCGTGGATCGGCATGCAGCTATTGATGCGGCGGCCTGAGATCACCGGCTTCATATCTGTATCGCCCCCTGCCAACATGTACGACTTTTCGTTCCTGGCGCCCTGCCCGTCCTCTGGGCTGATCATCAACGGCACATCCGACCGGGTGGCGCCGCCCGCAGATACCGAGGCGCTGGTGTCCAAACTGCACGAGCAAAAGGGCATCACCATTACGCACACGCAGGTCGAAGGGGCCGGCCACTTCTTTGAAGAGCCGCATCTGGACACTCTGATCGGCAACACGACCGACTATGTGAAACGACGCCTGACCGAGACCACGCGCTGATGGCGGATCCCGCCGTCACCGAGATGGCCAACAAACTGGCCGAGGAATGCCTTGCTGTGCAGAACGAACTGGGCAACGACCGCTTGTTCATGGAAGTGGGCGATGTGCTGGGCGCATCGTCCCAGACGCTTGAAGAAGCATTCCTGACCGCGATCCGTACCCGGATGGCCAACGATGCTGGGCGCCGCTTCCTGGCCCAGAAACTCAAGGCGCATCGCGCGGAACAGGCATCTGAGTGACGCGGCTGGACCAGCAAATCGCCTTTCTCAACGAGGCCGACAAGCTCAAGTCCATCCTTCGCGCAACGACCCTCGCTGACGGCAGCCGAGCGGAAAACAGTGCGGAACACTCCTGGCACCTGACGCTTTATGCGCTGGTTCTGGCGGATCAGGCTGGCCCGGACGTCGACATCAACCGCGTCATCAAGATGTTGATCCTGCACGATCTGGTCGAGATTGATGCAGGCGACAATCCGATCTTCGAGGATGTGGATGCCGCCGCTGTCGCAGCACAGGAACAGGCCGCTGCTGATCGTATTTTCGGTCTGCTGCCCCTCGACATTGCACAAACGCTGCGCCCGATCTGGGAAGAGTTCGAAGCCGCCGAAACAGCAACGGCACAATTTGCGAAAGCTTTAGACCGGTTCCAGCCCCCGATGCTGAACCTCGCCTCGGGCGGTGGCAGCTGGACGGATTACAATGTGACCGAGGAAACCATAGCCGCGCGCGTTGGAACAAAAATCGAGCGTGGCGCGCCGGGGCTTTGGGACTATGCCAGCAAACGCATCAGTGCGTTCTTTGACGCTCTCTAAGCCAAGATAATTTCTGTATACCGTTGCATACAGTCTTTCCAAATCGGTTCTGACCCGCTAAGCGCTATGCACGACTGACAGTGCCGCAAAGGACCCATCCATGACCAAGATCAAGGTAGAAAACCCCATTGTCGAAATGGATGGGGACGAGATGACCCGCATCATGTGGGACTTCATCAAGAAGAAGCTGATCGAACCCTATTTGGACATCGACCTGCTCTACTACGATCTGGGGATCGAGGAACGCGACCGGACCGAAGACCAGATCACCATCGATGCGGCCGAAAAGACCAAGGAAGTCGGCGTCGCCGTCAAATGCGCAACCATCACCCCGGACGAAGCGCGTGTCGAGGAGTTTGGGCTGAAAAAGATGTGGCGCAGCCCCAACGGCACGATCCGCAATATCCTGGGCGGGGTGATTTTCCGCCAGCCGATCATCTGCCGCAACGTGCCCCGTCTTGTCCCCGGCTGGACCCAGCCCATTGTGGTGGGGCGCCATGCCTTCGGCGACCAATACAAGGCCACCGACATGAAGTTTCCGGGCGCAGGCACCCTGACCATGAAATTCGTGGGCGAAGACGGGACGGAGATTGAGCACGAAGTCTACAAGGCCGACAGCGCAGGCGTGTTCATGTCGATGTATAATATCGACAAGTCGATCTACGACTTTGCGCGCGCGTCGTTCAACTATGGCCTCAACCTGGGCTGGCCGGTCTATCTGTCGACCAAGAACACGATCCTCAAGCAATATGACGGGCGGTTCCTCGAGATCTTCCAAGAGGTCTATGACGCCGAGTTCAAGGAGCAGTTCGAAGCCAAGAAAATCTGGTACGAACACCGCCTGATCGACGACATGGTGGCCTGTGCCATCAAGTGGAATGGCGGCTTTGTCTGGGCCTGCAAAAACTATGATGGCGACGTGCAGTCAGACGTGGTGGCGCAGGGCTTTGGCTCACTTGGCATGATGACCAGCCAATTGATGACACCCGACGGCAAGATCGTTGAAGCCGAGGCCGCGCACGGCACCGTTACACGTCACTACCGCCAGCATCAGGCGGGCGAGCAGACGTCCACCAACTCAATCGCATCCATCTATGCATGGACGGGCGGGCTAAAGCACCGGGCGAAGCTCGATGACAACGCACAGCTCAAGCGTTTTGCGGAGACCTTGGAGAAGGTGATTGTGGACACAGTTGAGTCCGGTCACATGACCAAGGACCTGGCGCTGCTTGTTGGTCCCGATCAGGGGTGGCTGACCACCATGGGCTTCCTCGAGAAGATTGACGAGAACCTGAACAAGGCGCTTGCCGGCTAAGCGACCTTTTGATGACGAGGCGGCCCTGCCCTGCGCGTGGCGGGGTCGTCCCAACGACGCGGTGCAAAATGGCTCGTGGACACACCATCGGGGCCGAAACTGCAGAAGGTTCCCGGTGCCACCGCGGTCCATCCTTCGTGATCGGCATCGAAGGGCTCGGACACAATGGCCCACCCCTGCCAATTTTCTTTCCATCGATAATAGAGCGACGGCGCTTTGTCGTCCGACGCGTAGCGCGCAGCATAGAGCGTTTCACCATCGGAGAACGCAACGGAAAGGCGCATATGCGGGCTGCTGCCGTGGCGCTTTGAGAGGGTTTCGAGTTGGTGCACTGCGTGTTCCAATGCACGCCGCGGATTTCGGTCCAGCCCTGCACCCACCGCCAAAAGGAACAAGGTTTCGGAATCCGTGGCCCCTTTGCGGTGTTCATACAATGCGTCCGTGATCAGCATATCCGCTTTTTTGCGGAACCCGCCAAAGCCGCCGACCTGACCGTTGTGCATGAAAGACCAGCGTCCAACAGCAAATGGATGGCAATTATTGCGACTGGTTGCGGTCTCTGTCGACGCGCGCACATGCACTAGAAACGTCCCGGATTTCACCTGACGGGCTATGGATTGCAGATTTGGGTCCGACCAAGCCGGATACACATCACGAAACAGCCCCGGTTCAGGTCTGTGCGCGTACCACGCCAGACCAAACCCATCTGCATTGACTGCCGTCTTACACTCCTCGGCCGACAGGGATTGGTTGACGAGCGAATGCTCCGGCTCCGCTATCATGTCCGACAGGAACAGCGGTGCCCCTGTGTAAGCGGCCCACCTGCACATGGATCAACGACCGCGATTGTGGGTTTTGGCGTACATGCCGGCAATCATGTTGCTTGCTGTTCTTTCAAACAGACACGGGATCACCGCGTGGATCAGTGCCGCGCCACCGGCCAGGAACAACCGAACAGCAAATCCACCCGCAAAAACAGCATGTTGCGCATAGCTTTCATCTACACTGCGGGGGTGGGACAGAAACATACGGGTCAGCATCTGAAACTCCTGAATTGATTTCCGTCATCCTATGCTGACCTCGGGGTCATTTTTTCCCAAATTGGCCCCTAACCGCCCCTTGTTCTGTGACATGCTCCCACCGACATAGGGGTGATGAAGACATTTGATGACATAGACATGCGAATCTTGCGCGAGTTGCAGCAGGACGCAGGCGTTTCACTGGAGACGCTTGGGGACCGGGTTGGCCTCAGCCGGAACGCATGCTGGCGACGCGTCCGCGCGCTGGAAGACAGTGGCGCGGTCAAGGGCCGGGTGGCTTTGCTGGATCCGACCGCCGTTGGTCTGAGCCTGATGGTGTTCATGCAGATCCGCACACAAAGCCACGACCCTGACTGGCAACAACGGTTCAACAGGGCTGTCCAGACAATTCCCGGCATTCTGAGCGTGTACAGGATGACCGGTGATCTGGACTATTTGATCCGGGCACGGGTATCAGACATGGCGGGTTATGATGACCTGTACCAACAGCTGATCCATCACGTGCCTATCGCAGACGTGTCGGCCAGTTTCGTTATGGAAGAGATCAAGGACAGCACAGCCCTGCCCATCTGAAAGACACGCCAATGCCCCTTCATTATGTTTACCTCGTTCTGGCCGTCGCTGCCGAGACGATCGGCACCACTGCGCTTCAGGCCAGCAACCAGTTCACGCGGATGGGGCCAACGCTGCTGGTCGTTCTGGCCTATGGCGTCGCGTTTTACTTTCTGGGCATCGCGCTGAAATACATTCCGGTCGGCATCGCTTATGCCCTTTGGTCGGGTTTGGGGATCGTCCTGATCGCCTTGATTGGCTTTGCGGTGTTTGGGCAAGTCCTCGATCTGGCGGCCATCCTTGGATTGGGGTTGATCATCACGGGGATTGTGGTGATTCAACTCTTCTCATCCACGGCGACACACTAGGACCCTTTGACCCTTTCATTCTGCATTGCGGCGCTATATGGGCCGGGCAACGGGCGCGCTGTCACTCAAGACCGTGCCGCCAGCATCGGACATTTATGTCCTACCGCTTCGCTACTTGAGGACACCGACGTCCTACCGCTTCGCTACTTGAGGACAGATATGGATCTGCGCAACATCGCCATCATCGCCCACGTCGACCACGGCAAGACCACGCTGGTGGACGAATTGCTGAAACAGTCCGGTACGTTCCGCGACAACCAGGCCACCACTGAACGGGCCATGGACAGCAACGACCTGGAGCGCGAACGCGGGATCACCATTCTGGCCAAGGCAACATCTGTTGAGTGGAAAGGCACGCGCATCAATATCGTGGACACGCCCGGTCACGCCGATTTCGGTGGCGAGGTTGAGCGCATCCTGTCGATGGTCGACGGTGTTGTGCTGCTGGTGGACGCAGCCGAAGGCCCGATGCCGCAAACCAAGTTCGTGACCTCCAAGGCACTTGCGCTGGGCCTGCGCCCCATCGTCGTGCTGAACAAGGTGGACAAACCGGATGGCGAGCCGGACCGCGCGCTGGACGAATGCTTTGATCTCTTTGCAAACCTAGGCGCGGATGACGATCAGCTGGACTTCCCGGCCATGTACGCCTCGGGCCGGTCGGGCTGGGCGGATATGGAACTGGACGGCCCGCGCAAGGACCTGTCGGCCCTGTTTGATCTGATCGTGGATCACGTCCCGGCTCCGGCACAGCTGGCGGCCAAGGACCAACCGTTCCGCATGTTGGCAACAACGCTTGGATCGGACCCATTCATTGGCCGCATCCTGACGGGTCGTGTTGAATCCGGCACCCTGAAAGGGGGTGAGACCGTCAAGGCCCTGAGCCGCGATGGAACGTTGATCGAGAACTTCCGCTGCACCAAGATCCTTGCCTTCCGCGGGCTTGGGCAGCAGCCCATTGATATGGCGGAAGCAGGCGATATCGTGACGCTTGCGGGTATGTCCAAGGCAACCGTGGCAGACAGCATCGTGGCCACCTCGGTGTCCGAGGCCCTGCCCGCGCAACCAATCGATCCACCAACCATCACTGTCACCTTTGGCATCAACGACTCGCCCCTTGCCGGTCGAGACGGCAAGAAAGTGCAATCCCGTGTGATCCGCGACCGCCTGATGAAAGAGGCGGAATCGAATGTCGCCATCAAGATCACCGACACCCCGGGCGGCGACGCCTTCGAAGTGGCGGGCCGCGGCGAATTGCAGATGGGTGTTCTGATCGAAAACATGCGCCGTGAAGGGTTCGAGCTGAGCATTTCGCGCCCGCAGGTTCTGTTCCAGGAGATCGACGGCGTTCGGCATGAACCTATCGAAGAAGCCACAATTGACGTGGATGACGAATACTCAGGCGCCGTTATTGAAAAGCTGACCGGCGCGCGCAAAGGCAACTTGGTCGAGATGAAACCGGCCGGGGCTGGCAAAACCCGCATCGTCGCCCATGTGCCGTCGCGTGGCTTGATTGGTTATCACGGCGAATTTCTGACGGACACGCGTGGCACAGGCGTGCTGAACCGGGTGTTCCACGAATGGGCCCCACACAAGGGTCCGATCCCGGGACGGCGCGCGGGTGTCCTGATTTCGATGGAAAACGGCCAGTCTGTCGCCTTCGCCCTCTGGAACCTGGAAGAGCGCGGCCGCATGTTCATCGGGGCACAGGCCGACGTCTATACAGGCATGATCATTGGTGAACACAGCCGCGACAACGATCTGGAAGTGAACCCGCTGAAGGGCAAGAAGCTGA
>NZ_JBYNDP010000018.1:0-44782 GCF_059783535.1 Tateyamaria sp.
TCATGGATGGCAGCCAGCCCCGGGTGATCGAAAACGCAGAAGGCGCGCGGACAACCCCGTCCATCGTCGCATTCACTGAAAACGAACGACTCGTTGGCCAACCAGCCAAACGTCAGGCCGTTACCAACCCCGACAACACCATCTTTGGCGTCAAGCGCCTGATTGGCCGCCGCAATGACGACGCGGATCTGGCCAAGGACAAGAAAAACCTGCCCTTTGCCGTCATCGACGGCGGCAATGGCGACGCATGGGTCGAGGCACGTGGTGAGAAATACTCGCCCAGCCAGATCTCTGCCTTCATCTTGGGTAAGATGAAAGAAACGGCCGAGAGCTACCTTGGCGAAGACGTGACCCAAGCGGTCATCACTGTTCCTGCGTACTTCAACGACGCACAGCGTCAGGCTACCAAAGACGCAGGCAAGATTGCCGGCCTTGAAGTGCTGCGGATCATCAACGAACCGACAGCCGCCGCGCTGGCCTATGGCCTGGACAAGGAAGACAGCCAAACCATCGCGGTTTATGACCTTGGTGGTGGTACGTTTGACGTGACCATCCTGGAAATCGACGAAGGCCTGTTCGAGGTCAAATCCACCAACGGGGACACGTTCCTGGGTGGTGAAGACTTTGACATGCGGATCGTCAACTACCTCGCGGACGAGTTCAAGAAAGAGCATTCGGTCGACCTGACTGCCGACAAGATGGCGCTGCAGCGCCTGAAGGAAGCGGCAGAAAAGGCCAAAATCGAACTGTCCTCCTCCAGCCAGACCGAAATCAACCAGCCCTTCATCTCGATGGGGTCGAACGGTCAGCCACTGCACATGGTGATGAAGCTGACGCGCGCCAAGCTGGAAAGCCTGGTGGGTGACCTGATCAAGGCATCGATGAAGCCCTGCCAAGCCGCGTTGAAAGATGCGGGCCTGTCGGCTTCGGACATCGACGAGGTTGTTCTGGTCGGTGGTATGACCCGCATGCCGAAGGTGATCGAAGAGGTCACCAAGTTCTTTGGCAAGGAACCCCACAAGGGTGTGAACCCGGACGAAGTGGTTGCCATGGGTGCTGCCATCCAGGCCGGTGTTCTGCAGGGTGACGTAAAAGATGTCGTACTGCTCGACGTAACCCCGTTGTCGATGGGGATCGAAACATTGGGTGGTGTATTCACGCGCCTGATTGATCGCAACACCACGATCCCAACGAAGAAATCGCAAATCTTCTCGACGGCAGAAGATAACCAGAACGCTGTTACCATTCGTGTTTTCCAAGGTGAACGCGAAATGGCGTCGGACAACAAGATCCTGGGCAACTTCAACCTGGAAAACATCCCACCTGCGCCGCGCGGCATGCCGCAGATCGAGGTGACCTTTGACATCGACGCCAACGGCATCGTGTCTGTGGGCGCCAAAGACAAAGGCACCGGCAAGGAGCAGCAGATCACGATCCAGGCCTCCGGCGGTTTGTCGGATGAGGACATCGAACAGATGGTCAAGGACGCCGAGGACAATGCCGAGGCGGATAAGGAACGTCGCGAGCTGATCGAGGCGAAAAACCAGGCCGAAAGCCTCATCCACTCGACCGAAAAGTCGCTGGAAGAGCATTCGGACAAGGTCGATCCGACAACAGTCGAAGCGATCGAGCTGGCCATTGCCGCGCTCAAGGACGAGATCGAAACCGAAAACGCCGACAAGATCAAATCCGGCATCCAGAACGTGACCGAATCGGCCATGAAACTGGGCGAAGCGATCTACAAGGCAGCGCAGGAAGACGGCGACGACGAACCGCAGGCGGCTGATGAGCCTCGTGCGGACGAAGACGACATCGTCGATGCCGAATTCGAAGATCTCGACGACGACAAACGCGCCTGATTTTGGGCCTCAGAGGAACCAATCACGAGGCCGGCCACAAAGGGCCGGCCTCAGACGTTCCAGCAAAGGACATAATCCATGGCAAAACGTGACTATTACGACGTTCTTGGAGTCTCGAAAGGTGCATCCGCCGACGAGATCAAGAAAGGTTATCGCAAGAAAGCCAAGGAACTGCACCCTGACCGCAACGCGGACAATCCAAACGCCGAAGCACAGTTCAAAGAAGCGAACGAAGCCTATGACGTTCTAAAGGACGCCGACAAGAAAGCCGCTTATGACCGGTTCGGTCACGCAGCATTCGAAGGTGGCATGGGCGGCGGCGGTGGGCGTCCCGGCGGTGGCTTTGGCGGCGGCCAAGGCGACTTCGGCTCCGCCTTCTCTGACGTATTCGATGATCTGTTCGGCGACTTCATGGGCGGCCAACGCGGTGGCGGCGGGCGCCAACGTGCATCGCGTGGTTCTGATCTGCGATACAATCTGCGTGTCTCTCTGGAAGACGCGTTTGCAGGGCTGCAGAAAACGATCAACGTGCCCACATCCGTGCAATGCGACAACTGCTCGGGAACTGGAGCCGAGGGTGGATCCGAACCGACGACATGCCCGACATGCTCCGGCATGGGCAAGGTCCGTGCGCAACAAGGCTTCTTCACTGTCGAACGTACATGCCCGACCTGCTCTGGTCTCGGCCAGATCATCAAGGATCCATGCAAGGTCTGCTCGGGCGCTGGCCGTGTCGAAAAGGACCGTGCGCTTTCGGTGAACATCCCTGCGGGTGTGGAAACCGGAACGCGCATCCGTTTGGCTGGCGAAGGTGAAGCCGGGATGCGTGGTGGTCCATCGGGTGATCTCTACATCTTTATCGACGTGGCTGATCACAAGCTCTTTGAGCGCGATGGCACAAACCTATTCTGCCGTGTACCGGTGAGCATGGGAACAGCGGCATTGGGTGGATCCATTGAAGTCCCTACCATCGACGGGGGCCGTGGCCGTGTGCAAATCCCTGCTGGTTCACAGTCGGGTCGGCAGATGCGCCTGCGCAACAAGGGTATGCCCGCTCTGCGCGGTGGCGGTGCGGGTGACATGTTCATCGAATTGGCCGTGGAAACCCCGGTCAACCTGACAGCACGGCAAAAAGAGCTGCTGCGCGAATTCGAAGAGCTCTCGGAAGAGAACAACCCGGAATCGTCCAGCTTCTTTTCAAGCGTGAAATCCTTTTGGGATTCGATGAAGGGCTAAAGCCTTATGTAAGGCGGAGTAAACTCCGCCTTACCAGAACTCACCCTCCAGCACGTGGAAGAGAAACCTATGAAGCGGATCAAGATCCGCGTTACGGGAGCGTTGGTAAGGCGGACTTCAATCCCCCATCAACTCTTCTCAATCAACTTCCGAACCTTGGTTAATCCTTCGCTAACCTAAACTGCGACACTCTACGGGCATGTCGCATTTCGCAGAACAACCACTGCCTTTCGATCTCGACGAGGCCACACCTGTCCCGCTTCCCAAGGGACGTACACCATCCTACATGGCGGACCATCGCAAACGGCTGCGCACACGCTTTATGGATGGGGGCGCCACCGCTCTACCTGATTATGAGATGCTAGAGCTGGTTTTGTTTCGCGCCATCCCAAGGCAAGACGTCAAACCGCTCGCGCACACACTGATGGCCGAATTCGGCGATTTCAATCGCGTCATCACCGCCCCGGTTGAACGGTTGCGCGCATTCAAGCGTGTTGGCGATGCCGTCATTTGCGAGCTGAAAATCGTGGAGGCAGCCGCCCAGCGCATGGCGCGCGCCAAGGTGATGAACACGCAAGTGATCACCAGTTGGGATGCCTTGCTGGATTATTGTCACACGACAATGGCGCACAGGGAAACGGAGCAGTTTCGCGTTCTCTATCTTGACCGTAAGAACGTGCTGATCGCGGACGAAGAGCAGGCCAAGGGCACCGTCGATCACGTACCAGTCTATCCGCGCGAAGTGGCAAAACGGGCGTTGGAGTTGAATGCATCCGCGTTGATCCTGGTACACAACCACCCATCCGGTGATCCAACCCCCAGCCAGTCAGACATCGATATGACGGCCAAGATGGAAATGGCCTGTTCCGCCCTTGGGATTACATTGCACGACCACCTGATCGTCGGCAAAAGCCGCGAACTGAGCTTCAAGTCCGAAGGCTACCTCTAGCGCACCCACACCTCGACCCGCCGGTTTGCCTTGCGGCCCCAAGCGCTATCGTCGCACGCCATCGGCAGTGCTTCTCCAAACGCATCTACATCCAATTGGATACGGTCAAAATTTGCTGTCTCTGCCGCCGCTACAACTGCACGACGCACCGCATCAGCGCGGCGCAGGGCAATATCCCGATTTGCAGTTGCAGGACCGTCTCCATCGCTGAACCCAACCAACAGAACCTGTCGCGCGTCGTACTTGCCCTGCTCCATTGCCCGCGCCAGCTGCTGCACATTTGATCGCGACTGTGCATCCAAACGCACCGATCCAGCCTCGAAACGGAAGGAGGTCGTTAGGCGGGCCATGCCATAGAACGTACGCGTCATGCGCTGTAGCTCCTCGAGCGATATCTCGGGCCCGGCGGATGTCACGGCGTTGGCAAAGCGATATCCCTGATCGTTGATCGAAACCTCTTCTGGTGCCTGATCGACGAACCCGGCACGGCGAATGACCACCTGCGCGGACGGACCACGCGTAAAGGCCAGAAACTCTCGTCCGATTTTGGGCAAACGCCTCGCAGGCAAGTACAGAAACATCGGTGCGGTAAGTGGATAATCTTCTGTCTTGATGGTCTCCCGACCCGCAGACAGGGAAAACCCGCAAGCTCCCGTCAACGTAAGTGCACGCGCATTGCCGGTGTCAGCATAGCTGGCGATGCCAATGGCAAATGGGTCGGCCAAAACAGCATTCACGACATCCAAGCCGCGGTCATGGCGCGTGATCACATCCGCAAAAGTGGAGCGTGCGGGACCCATAACATCATCTTCGACCGATTGACCAAGCCCCGTCCGAGCGCCCGGCAGGTGCAACGAAATAGGGGCATTCGCTCCGCCGAGCTCCGCCCAGTTCGTGATTGTACCGGCAAAGACCGCGGCCAGATCCTGGGGAGAGATACGATCAACAGGGTTTGATGGGGCAACGATCGGCACCATGGCATCAAGCGCCAGCACGCGACTGCGGTTGGCTTGCGTCATGTCACCCATCCCGGCATCACGGGCAAGCTGGCGTTCGTCAGGCCGAATTTCACGCAAAGCCATAACGATGTCCGCATCATTGGCGAGTAGGTCCGCGAAACCCTCATCTGTCGTGGATACGTGAAAAAAGAAGCGCGCAACGGGCTTTCCGGTTTCTGTATCTGCCAACTCATAAACGAAGTTGCGCGCGTCGATCTCTTCCCGCTCAGCCTCGTAATTGTTGCGCAGCGCAAACCCTTCGATCAAGGCAGGCATCAGAACAGCGCCCATAGTGGATGAACCGGATACGCTGATCTCGGCCACAAAGTCCTGAAGGCTGGGGCAGGCGGGTCCATCGCACAGCACACCAGATCCGTCGACGGTTAGTTCACCATAGACGGTTTCAATGCGGTAGAACTCACCATCAAATCCCAGAAGCGTCCCGCTCAGTTCAACTTGCCCATCGGGCGACGTGAGCGTGACATCCTGTGCAAGAAGGACGGTTCCCCAAAAAGAAAGTGCGGCGAAAATCGCCGCACGTATCGAAGCCATGGTAAGCCTTTGTCGCTGCGGTCAGTTGCTGGCGACTTTCATGTCTGAAACCAAATTGTTCAACACCAGAAAACTGCCAACTGCGTCACAACCGGGCACGGCCAGGGTCAAATCCTGAGTTTTCATCTTGCCGCCGGTCATCATTTCCAGCGATTGCGCCTCAACTTCCAGCCCACAGTTGGCCGCGGTCACCTCGGCCTCAACGGTCAGATCAATCGTGCCGGACCGCGCCGATATTCCCGACGGAAAGGTATAAACTTCGGCCATCAAGGGTTCCAAAGACTGGCTATCGCCAAGACGAACGATGTATCCGTTCTTGCCATCGGTCATGCCGTCGGCGTTCTGAGCAACACCTGACCAGACATGGCCATCCTGCCCATAGTCGGCCCCGAATTCGCGAGCATGCAGTTCAAAACCTGCGCGCCCACGCCATTGCAAGGTCGTGCGCTCGTACTGTCCCAGGTCAGGCACGGTTGCTTGAGCGACCGCACCATCCCCGTTGGTCAAAGCAAGGATAAACACCGCCTGCTCGGTCAATGCCGGGACGGTAACAGTCAGTCCACCAGCAGAATCCGTTGTTTCGGTGAACATCATGCCGTTGTGGTGCACCGTCAGCCGTTCATTGACAGCACATGGCGCGTCCAAAGTCAGGGTGACCATGGCAGCTGGCTCTACCTGAGCATTTGCCGTGACTTTGCACTCTGCAGCCTGCGGAAGGATATCGGCACCCTCCAGCAATTCAGCAGTGGCAGGGGCCGAAACACGATGCACGAGACTGTCCACGCGTGGTACTGGAGTTGCAGCGGCATCACTGGCGGACGTCAGCTCGATCTCTTGAACCTCAAGAAGAATGTCCGCACTGGCGGTGCTACTAAGCTGTTTGCCGGACGGAATGATTGAAGACTGGGCTACCGGGCGGGCGACCGCACCATATCGTTCGCGCGCCGTCTCACCGCTTTGCATGACAAAACCGATACCGACTGCGATTGCCAGTGTCGCGATTCCGGTCGCGATTTCTTTTGTATGTCCCATCGTCCCATTCCCTTCCCACGGATTGGTTAAGAAAGGGATTCGCACAGCAACACGGCCAGGTTGTGACCGACCTTAGGACTCTTTGAGGCAGGAATGCGGCGGCTGGATCAGACCAGCGCGCCGTGGCAATGCTTGAACTTCTTGCCGGAACCACATGGGCAGGGTTCGTTCCGACCCGGATTTCCCCATGTGCTTGGATCGTTTTCATCAAAGCCGTTTTCGACCGCTTCGGCGGTTGGCGCAGGCGGTGCATTAGTCTCTGCCGCGTCTTGCACCTGTTGTTGCTGCGCCGCCATCTGGTTGAGCATCTGCTCACGCTCTTCATCGGTCAGTGGCCGAATGCGGGACAGCTTGTTGGTCACTTCAGTACGCAGGCTTTCGAGCATTGTTTCGAACAGCTGGAACGACTCGTTCTTGTATTCATTTAGCGGGTCACGTTGTGCGTAGCCGCGGAAGCCGACAACCGACCGCAAGTGTTCAAGCGTCAGAAGGTGCTCTCGCCATTTGCCATCAATTGCTTGCAGAATGAGCTGCTTTTCAATGCTGCGCATGCTCTCTTCGCCGAACGCTTCTGCCTTTTCAGCCATCAACTTGTCGCTGGCTTCGATCAGTCGTTCGCGGATCTGCTCATCATCCACGCCTTCTTCTTCGCACCAGGCCATCACAGGCACGTCGATCCCGAGGTTTTCGATCACGGCAGCATAGAGGCCTTCGGTGTCCCACTGATCGGCATAGCTTTTGGCGGGCATGTACTGATCAATAAGGTCATCAATAACCTCGTCGCGCATATCAGACGTGATTTCCGACAGGTCCTCGGCTTCCATGATCTCGCGGCGCTGGGTGAAGATAACCTTGCGCTGATCATTCATCACATCGTCAAACTTCAGCAGCTGCTTGCGGATATCGAAGTTGCGTCCCTCGACTTTAGCCTGCGCACGTTCGAGCGACTTGTTCACCCACGGGTGCACAATTGCTTCGCCTTCTTCCATCCCGAGGGTCTTGAGAACCTTGTCCAAGCGGTCGGACCCAAAGATGCGCATCAGGTCGTCTTCGAGGCTCAGATAGAATGACGTGCGACCCGGATCACCCTGACGACCGGAACGGCCGCGCAGCTGGTTATCAATGCGGCGGCTTTCGTGACGCTCTGATGCCAGAACGAACAGACCACCGGCGGAAAGCACCTTCTGCTTTTCGTCTTCGTGCTCTGCCTCAATCCGCTTGCGCACCTCTTCGGGATCGGCCTCGGGATCAGCGGTGATCGCCTCGAGTACTTTCATTTCGACATTGCCGCCAAGCTGAATGTCGGTGCCACGGCCCGCCATGTTGGTCGCGATGGTCACGGCGCCCAACTTGCCGGCATCCGCGATAATCTGCGCCTCTTGCTCGTGCTGGCGCGCGTTCAGAACATTGTGCTCAATACCTTGCGCCTTCAACGCCTCCGAAAACATCTCGGACTTGTCGATTGATGTGGTGCCGACCAGAACCGGTTGCCCTTTTTCATGGGCCGCCTTGATCTCATTGATCATGGCATTGTACTTTTCCTGCCCTGTACGAAAGACCTGATCGTCTTCGTCCACGCGCGCAATCGGTTTGTTGGTGGGGACTTCGACCACACCAAGTCCATAGATCGTCTGAAACTCTTCGGCCTCCGTCGCTGCTGTCCCAGTCATACCCGCCAGCTTGTTGTACAGGCGGAAATAGTTCTGGAAGGTTACCGACGCGAGCGTCTGGTTCTCGGGCTGAATTTGCACGCCTTCCTTGGCCTCGATGGCCTGGTGCAAACCGTCGGACAGACGGCGACCGGCCATCATACGCCCGGTAAACTCATCGATCAAAACAACATCACCGTTCCGAACGATGTAGTCCTTGTCTTTTTGAAACAGCTTGTGGGCGCGCAAACCCTGATTGACGTGGTGCACGATGGACGTGCTTTCTGGATCATAGAGCGACGCCTCAGGCTCGATCAGACCACGCACGCGTAATTGTTCTTCCAGAAACTCGTTGCCTTCGTCCGTGAAGGTGACGTTTTTCTGCTTCTCATCAAGGGTAAAGTGATCTTCCTCGATCAGGGGAATGATACTGTCGATGGTGACATACATCTCGGACCGGTCCTGCAGCGGGCCCGAGATAATCAGCGGTGTCCGCGCCTCGTCGATCAGGATGCTGTCGACCTCGTCCACGATGGCGTAGTTGTGGCCGCGTTGGACCATATCCTCGATCGTGGGCTTCATGTTGTCGCGCAGATAGTCGAACCCAAGCTCATTGTTCGTCGCATAGGTCACGTCGCACGCATAGGCTTCGCGCTTGGCATCCTCGTCCATACCGGCGATGGCTATACCAGTGGTCAGACCAAGGGCGGAAAACACCTTGCCCATCCATTCAGCGTCACGCTGCACAAGGTAGTCGTTCACGGTCACAACATGGACGCCCTTGCCGGTCAGTGCGTTCAGATATGTCGCAAAGGTCGCGGTCAGGGTTTTGCCTTCACCTGTCTTCTGCTCGGCAATATTGCCCTGATGCAGAAAGATCGCGCCAAGAAGCTGAGTGTCATAGGCGCGCAAACCAAGGGTCCGCTTGGCGGCTTCACGGCAGTTCGCAAAGGCTTCGGGCAGCAGGTCATCCAGACTTTCACCGCCCATGGCACGCTCTGCCAAAGCCTGCGTCTTATCCTTCAGCTCTTCGTCACTCAGCGCTTCAAACTCTGACTCGAGTGCATTGATCTTTTCGACCAGCGGACGCGCGCCCTTGACCTTGCGATCATTGGGTGTGCCAAACACCTTCCTGGTGAGAGTTCCGAAACCGAGCATGCGTTCTCCAGCCGATCAATTCATGTTGTGCAGCAATTGCTTGCCGGACGCGCGCCAAGCCCATAAATACGGTGGGCGAAAACCGGCCCGGGCCGCGTCCATAGGGCGATGTAAGGGTCACGCGAAACCGTGTCAATGCGCGCCTCAGGTGGGGCGCTAAAGCCCAAGGACTGTTCCATGAAAAAACGTTTCCTTTCCCTGCCAGCGCTTAGTCTGGTCGCCGCAATGGCGTTGCCAGCCGCTGCACAGGATGCAGACACGGTTGTCGCGACTGTAAATGGTACTGATATCACCGTTGGTCACATGATCGTGGCCCGGGCATCTCTGCCGCAACAATTCCAGCAACTGCCCAATGATGTGCTGTTCAGTGGCATCTTGGAACAGCTGATCAACCAGACGCTGCTGTCGCAAGCATTTGATGGCGAATTGCCCAAACGCACGGGCTTGCAGATCGAGAATGAAACGCGATCCCTGACCGCCGGCGAAGAACTGGAAAGCCTGTTTCAAGAGAAGCTGACGGACGAGGCGATCCAAGCTGCATACGACGCCAAATACGAAGGCGCTACGCCTCAGGAGGAATACAACGCCTCGCACATCCTTGTGGAAACCGAGGAGGAGGCAAAGGCGATCAAGGCCGAGATCGAGGGCGGCGCAGATTTTGCTGCAACAGCACGTGAAAAGTCGACCGGCCCATCGGGTCCTAATGGTGGTGAACTTGGCTGGTTCGGCAGCGGTGCCATGGTCCCCAGCTTCGAGGCCGCGGTCATCGCCCTAGAAGTGGGCGAAGTGTCGGACCCGGTGCAAACCCAGTTCGGCTGGCACGTGATCATTCTGAACGAAACCCGCACCCCGGACGCCCCCAAGTTGGATGACGTGCGCGAAGAGTTGACCGAAGAAGTGCGCACGGCCGCCGTTGAAACCTATGTTGCGGAATTGATTTCTGGTGCACAAATTGATCAATCAGGTGCGGCAGAAGTTGATCCATCGGTGCTATCCGACTTGACCCTGGTGGAATAATATATGGCTGGCACATTGCCGCGGTCGCCTCTTGCGCCCGATCACTTCCCCGATCTGCCACCCATTGACGGCGTGACCTTTGCAGCTGTCGCTGCGGGAGTGCGCTATTCCGGGCGCCTGGATGTCATGCTCGCCATGTGCGCGCCGGGCACGACCATTGCAGGAGTATTCACAAAGTCGTCTACTCGCGCAGCCCCCGTTTTGGACTGCCAGGCGAAGTTGGGAGAGCGAGGTGACGCGGGCGCTGCCATCCTGGTAAATGCCGGGAATGCCAACGCTTTCACGGGCCGAAACGGAACGGACGCCGTGGCAACCTTAGTTGGCGCAACGGCCAACGCGGCAGCCCTACCGGAAAGCCGCATCTTTACCGCATCCACAGGGGTCATTGGTGAGCCTCTGCCACATGACAGGATCACGGCACATCTGGCGAATTTGGTCAATAGCCAGTCACCCGCCGCGATTGGGGATGCCGCTGCAGCCATCATGACCACGGACACCTACCCAAAGGGTGCCACCCAAACGGTGACCGTCGAGGAGAAATCTGTGACAATCGCAGGCATCGCCAAAGGCAGCGGCATGATCGCACCAGATATGGCGACGATGCTGGTGTACATCTTTACAGACGCAAAGATCGAACAAGGGGATTTGCAAGCGTTGGTCGCTGATACCTCTGACCAAACCTTCAATTGCATTACCGTGGACAGCGATACGTCGACCTCAGACAGCCTGCTTGTTGCCGCAACCGGGACGAGCCGTGTGGATGTTACCGACAATGCCGACTTCGCGAACGCGCTCCATGCGGTCATGCTGGATTTAGCACACCAGGTTGTCCGTGATGGGGAAGGGGCGACAAAGTTCGTGGAAATTGAAGTGACCGGATGCGCGGATAAGGCAGCCGCCAAGACCCATGGTCTGTCCATCGCCAACTCGCCGCTTGTGAAAACAGCCATCGCGGGGGAGGATCCCAACTGGGGCCGGGTGGTCATGGCCGTCGGTAAATCCGGCGCTCCTGCAGATCGCGATACGTTGTCGATCTGGTTCGGAGATACTCTGGTGGCAGAGAACGGTTGGGTCAGTGCAACCTATCGCGAAGAAGACGCAGCCGCGCACATGAAGGGTGATCACATCCGCATTCGCGTCGACTGCGGCATGGGATCTGGAAACGCCACCGTTTGGACCTGCGATTTGACCCACGGGTATATCGACATCAACGCGGATTACCGGTCGTGAAAACCGTTCTTGTTTCTGCTGTCGCGCTGATTGACGTGGATGGCCGCGTATTGATTGCCCAGCGCCCTGAAGGAAAATCCATGGCGGGACTGTGGGAATTCCCGGGGGGCAAGGTCGAAACCGGGGAAACGCCAGAAGCAGCGCTAATCCGCGAATTGCAGGAAGAGTTGGGCATCAACACGTGGCAGTCCTGTCTGGCCCCTCTCACTTTCGCCAGCCACAGCTATGATGATTTTCATCTTTTAATGCCGCTTTTTGCCTGCAGGAAATGGGAAGGTACGCCGCAATCACAGGAAGGGCAGGCTTTAAAATGGGTCCGTGCAAAAGATCTGAAGGACTATCCAATGCCCGCGGCTGACCTGCCCTTGATCCCCATTCTCCGGGACTGGCTGTAACATCGGGTAACATTTTTCTTAAACTGTCAAAAAAAGTGACGATTTTGTAACATTGTTGATGACTTATTAACCTTCGCACTTATAGTTGAAGCATAACTTTCTTTTTGGGGAGGAAAGTCATGCTACGCACGATTGCTATGGGCAGCGCCATACTTATCCAGGGTATCTATGTCAGAACCCTACCGGACGGACGAGTGACTGTCAGAGTTGACGGAGCTCACTATTCTGGAACTCCTGTTTCGCAAGCTGCTTAACGCGACAATCTGAAAAAAAAGGGACGGTGTTTTGCACCGTCCCTTTTTTCTATTTTCGTATTTGGATTGCTTAGTCCAGCGTACGCGTAATCTCTTCACGCTCGAAGATTTCGATCACATCTTGTGGACGTATGTCGTCGTAGTTTTCGAATGCCATACCGCATTCCTGACCCGACTGAACCTCAGCGACCTCATCCTTGAAGCGTTTCAGCGTTTTCAACGTACCTTCGTGGATAACCACGTTGTCACGCAGCAAACGTACACCTGCGGATCGACGTGCCACACCTTCGGTAACCAGACACCCGGCAACCTTGCCGACTCCAGATACCTTGAAGACTTCCTTAATCTCGGCATAGCCGATGAAGTTTTCGCGGATCTCGGCGCTCAGCAGGCCGGAAGCGGCGGCTTTCACATCGTCCACAAGGTCATAGATGACCGAGTAGTAACGAATTTCGACACCCTTCTGGTTTGCGGTGTTCCGGGCGGATGCATTTGCACGCACATTGAAGCCCATAATCGGCGCTTGGCTGGCTTCAGCCAAACCGACATCGGTTTCGGTGATGGCACCAACACCCGAGTGCAATACGCGCACGCGGACCTCATCATTGCCGATTTTCTCCATTGCCTGAACGATAGCTTCGGCAGACCCCTGCACGTCCGCTTTGACCAGAATTGGCAATTCGCTGACATTCTCGTCCGCCTTGGCGTTCGCCATCAGCTGTTCGAGGGTCGTCGCCGCACCAGCCGCGGCACGCTTGTCCTTGGCTGCTTTCTCGCGATATTCGGCGATCTCACGCGCCTGCGCTTCGGTCTCTGTCACGTTCAGAACGTCGCCTGCTTCGGGCGTGCCGTTCAGGCCCAGAACCTCGACCGGCACCGACGGTCCAGCCTCTTTCACGCGCTCACCCTTGTCGTTGATCAGCGCGCGGACCTTACCGTACTGCTCACCCACAACAAAGATATCGCCCTGACGCAATGTCCCGGTTTGAACCAGAACGGTCGCGACCGGACCGCGGCCAACATCAAGCTGCGCTTCGATCACAGCACCTTGGGCGGCGCGATCAGGGTTGGCTTTCAGTTCGAGGATCTCAGCCTGAAGCGCGATCGCTTCCAGCAGTTCGTCAAGGCCTTGACCGGTGATGGCGGACACTTCAACATCCTGCACTTCACCGGACATCTTTTCGACGATGACCTCGTGCTGCAGCAAGTCGGTACGCACCTTGTCCGGGTTCGCCTCGGGCTTGTCGCACTTGTTGATCGCTACAATCATCGGCACTTCAGCGGCCTTGGCGTGGTTGATGGCCTCAATGGTCTGCGGCATCACAGCGTCATCCGCCGCGACCACCAGAACCACGATATCCGTCACCTGTGCACCGCGGGACCGCATCGATGTAAAGGCCGCGTGGCCCGGCGTATCCAGGAAGGACAGCACCGCGCCGCCATCGGTTTTCACCTGATAGGCACCGATATGCTGGGTAATGCCACCGGCCTCACCAGCAACAACCTTGGCATCGCGGATTGCGTCCAGAAGCGATGTCTTGCCGTGGTCAACGTGACCCATGATGGTGATCACGGGCGGACGACCTTGAAGATCCTCGTCCTTGTCTTCGACTTCCTTGATCACGTCTTCGACGTCGGCGTCGGATACACGTTGCACTTTGTGTCCGAACTCTTCGATGATGAGTTCAGCGGTATCCGCATCAATGGTCTGGTTCTGAGTGACCATCATGCCATTGTTCATCAACGCCTTGACCACGTCACCGACGCGTTCAGCCATGCGGTTCGC
This sequence comes from Tateyamaria sp., assembly GCF_059783535.1. Classification (NCBI taxonomy): domain Bacteria; kingdom Pseudomonadati; phylum Pseudomonadota; class Alphaproteobacteria; order Rhodobacterales; family Roseobacteraceae; genus Tateyamaria; species Tateyamaria sp. The sequence goes on from NZ_JBYNDP010000018.1 coordinate 14,116, forward strand.
CAGCTCGGATACAACAATCGCTTCGGGCAGTTGCACTTCGCGCACAACCTTTTCACGCTCAACCGAACCGCCCATCGCTTTTTGACGCGCGCGTTCCTGTTTGCGTTTCATCGCAGCCATCGACCGCTGGCGACCGCCATCTCCCGACAGGGCCTGGTTCAGGGTCAGCTTGCCAGAACGGCGTCCGCCATCATCACCACGTCCCCGGTTGTTGGGGCGCTGGTCGCGATCACGATCCGTCTTGCGTGGCGTGGATGCAGGTTGTGCCTGACGCTGTGCGGGCTTCTGCGCCTCGGCCGGAGCCGCGGCAGCAGCCTGAGCGGCGGCAGCGGCTTCGGCCGCCTTGCGCTTCTCTTCTTCTTCCTTGGCCTTCAGGGCCTGCTCGCGCTCGCGCTCGGCCTGCTCCTTGGCTTCTGCTTCGGCACGGCGACGCTCACGTTCAGCCTCGCGCGCCTTTTCCTCGGCTTCGCGTTTCGCTGTCTCTTCGACCTCGCGTGCCTTGGCAGCTTGCACAGCCTTCAGGCGGCGCTCCATCTCGGCATCAGAAATACCAGCAGGGCGACGGCTTGGATCACCAGCAGAACCACCACCAGCGCCAGCAGGCTTTGCAGCACCCGGCTTGGGCACCACAACGCGCTTGCGTTTGGTTTCGACGACGACATTCTTGGTCCGCCCGTGGCTGAAACTCTGTTTCACATTGCCCGGACGCGCGCCGCTGCGCAGACCCAAAGTCTTCTTCCCGTCAGTATCGCTCATAAAGCTCGTCTATCCTTCCCGGCGGCCCTTGCCGCCGTCATATTCGCGCACGCCGCGTAAACGGTTGGCTTCCTCTACAACACGTTGCGTGAGTCCACCAGAGGCGAGCGCCCCATGTATCACAGTTTGACGGCCAAAGGCCAAACCCAGCTCATCTGCCGTCAGCCAGCCGATATACGTCCCGAAATGTGGCGTACTCAGCTTGGACTTCCCACGGCCGGATCCATCGACCGCCTGGACCAGAACCTGCGCCTCTTCCATCTGGAGCATGTTCTTGACCTTTTCATATCCCGCCACGGCACGTCCGCCCTTGCGGGACAATGCGATCAAATCGACCACGCGCCGCGCCAGCTGCCGCTCAACCTCATCGACCAGATCGTCTTGCACCTGCACGGGTTGCTTGGCGCCCCGTGCAAACAGTTTCTTCTTCACTGCCTTGTCCAAGGCCGACCGGTCCGCCGCAACATAAATACCACGACCAGGCAATTTGCCTGCAATGTCCGGCACGATCTGCGCATCCGGACCCACGACAAAGCGGATCAACCCATGCTTGGGTTGCACCTCGCCCGTGGCAATGCACTTGCGCTCCGGTCCATCCGACCGATCCTTTGAGACGCCACCGCGACCCATCAGGCCCACCCGAGGCCTGAGATCAGGCCTCAGCCTCCTCGGTTGCTTCTTCGCCGTCTTCTTCTGCAGCTTCAGCTTCCAACTCGGCGGGGTCAACCCAACCCAGCAGGATACGCGCTGTCATAACCAGTTGCTGTGCTTCTTCCAAAGACACGTCAAAGGGTTCCAGAACACCATCGTCCTTGTGGCGTTCGCCATCGACGGTTGTCCAGCCACCGGCCAGTTCCCAGTCTGCGCAAGTTGCAAAATCTTCGAGGGTTTTGACGTCGTCCTTGGCGAGCGCCTCTACCATTTGGGGTGTAAGCCCATCGAATTCAATAAGGCTGTCCTCAACGCCCAGCGCGCGGGCATTGTCGAGCGCTGCCTTGGCTTGGGCTTCAAGCACGTCGCGCGCACGGGCCTGCAATTCTTCGGCCGTGCCTTCGTCCACACCGTCGATGACCAGCAGTTCGTCCAACTCGACATACGCAACCTCTTCAAGGTTGGTGAACCCTTCGGACACCAACAGCTGAGCGAAGAATTCGTCCAAATCCAATGTGTCCATGAACAGCTTGGTGCGCTGTTCGAATTCGGCCTGACGGCGCGCCGATTCTTCGGCTTCGGTCATGATATCGATGTCGAGGTTTGTGAGCTGAGATGCCAGACGCACGTTCTGACCGCGACGACCAATGGCGAGCGACAGTTGCTCTTCGGGCACGACCACTTCGATCTTGCCGGCCTCTTCGTCCAGAACCACCTTGCTCACCTCGGCGGGCTGCAATGCGTTCACAAGGAAGGTTGGCTGATCTTCATTCCACGGAATGATGTCGATCTTTTCGCCCTGCAGCTCGTTCACAACCGCCTGCACGCGAGAGCCGCGCATACCGACACAGGCACCGACAGGGTCGATGGAGTTGTCATAGGAAATGACAGCGATCTTCGCGCGCGAACCGGGGTCGCGGGCCACCGCCTTGATCTCGATGATGCCGTCGTAAATCTCCGGCACTTCCATCTTGAACAGCTCTGCCATGAATTCCGGTGCGGTGCGGCTCAGGAAAATCTGTGGGCCACGCTGCTCGCGGCGCACATCCTTGATGTAGCAACGAATGCGATCATTCGGGCGATACGATTCGCGGCCGATCTTTTCGTTGCGGCGCAGGATCGCTTCGCCTGCACCCACATCAACGATGACGTTGCCATATTCTTCACGCTTGACCAGCGCATTAATGATAGTGCCTGCGCGATCTTTGAATTCTTCGTATTGACGGTCACGCTCAGCTTCGCGGACCTTTTGCAGAATCACCTGCTTGGCAGATTGCGCGGCGATGCGGCCCATCTCGACCGGGGGGACTTCCTCGACAAAGGTGTCACCAACTGCCGGATTCTCCATGTACTGCTTGGCCTGCTCAACCGTGAATTCGGCCTGGTAGTTTTCCAGCTCTTCTTCTTCGACCACGGTGCGGACGCGGGTAAAGGTCGCCTTGCCGGTCTTGCGATCGATGGACACACGAATGTCCATCTCGGCCCCGTAGCGGGACTTGGCCGCACGGGCGAGGGACTCTTCCATCGCCTCGACCACCAAACCGGGGTCGATCATCTTTTCGCGCGCAACGGCTTCTGCGGTCTGCAGCAGCTCAAGCTGGTTTGCGGATGTAATGGCCATCAGCGGTCCTCCTCTGACCCTTCGGTCTGAATCTCGTCAAAATTGTCTTCGTTCAACACGCCCGCGGCTTTGCGTTGGCGCAGCATTTCCTTGATCAGCTCATCCGTCAGGACCAGCTTGGCATCACTCAACCATTCGAACTTGAGGCCAATGGTGATCTCTTCGCCGTTCCCACCGCCGGGAACGTTGATCAGCACCTCATCATCCTCGACACCGGTCAGCACACCCTTGAAGCGGCGGCGGCCGTCAATCAGTTCATCGGTTTCCAGTTTCGCCTCGTAGCCTTCGAACATGTCGAAGTCCTTGAGGCGCGTCAGCGGGCGGTCAATGCCGGGCGACGACACTTCGAGTGTATAGGCATCCAATATAGGATCCTCGACATCCAAAGTCGCGCTGACTGCGGTCGAAATCGCGGCGCAATCATCGACCTCAATCCCACCATCGGGCTTGTCCGCCATGATCTGCAGCGTCGTTTCCTTGCCGCTCATCAGCCGAATGCGCACCAGCTCATAGCCCAGATCCTCGATCACCGGAGTGATGATCTCGGCCAATCTGCGGTCGATGGCTGCTTTGGCAATCAGGTCGTTGGTCATAGTGTCCAAGCACAAAAAAACGGGCGCGCGGCCCGTCGATGTTTCCCGGTGGAGCGTTGGGTTTGGACCCCAGCGCGCCGCTGTTGAAAGGCATATACGCATGAGGGGGTGAGTCTGCAAGCCCCATGCGATTTAGCTCAGGCCATCCACCATCGTTCCGCCATGCGCAGGTTGTCCAGTGGCCAGGATTTTCCGACTGTTACGGGCACGGTGACAGAGCGGCTTGCGATATGCGTCGGGGAATGAGTGTTGGGCAACGTCTGAAAATCACGTGGGTCGGCATAGTCATCCAAGAAGATCACGTCGGCCACATCCACCAACCCATCACGCAGCGCCTCACCTCGTACACTGTCCGCACTGAACTGCACGAACTCAACGCTGTCGAACCAACCCGCGTTCTGCTTCCAGTGGTTTTGCACCCGGGTGCCGATGAAGTGACGGCTGTCATCGAGCTTCTGAACTTCGTACATCCCAGTGCCCGCAGCACCGCGCACCTCGAATCCCGGTTGTGCCAACAGATAGGGCAAGCTGGGGTTGGGCGTGTCCAAAGTGATCTGAAGCGTCAGCGGGTCCAACACCTCAGACTCCCAGATCAATCCTGATACAGCCGACGCATCAAACGCGCTTCCATCGTGGAATGTCACACCTTCACGCAAATCGAATCGCCATACACGCGCCTCGGCATCCGACGACCATTCCGTCGCCAATTCGCCCCGCAACGTTCCATCGGCTGCAATTTCAGTCAGGTTATCAAAGACTGTCGCCGCGACGGCCTGATCGAACAACTCAGGCGACAAAGCCGCCCGCAACCGTCCACCTCGTCGCGGCAGCGCAGACGCACCTGTTGCCGTCAGCAACGCTGCGGCAGCACCGGAAGCAAAGAGCGCGCGACGGTCGATCCGGGTCATTTTCCTGCGATCCTGTCCATAGTGCGCACCAGTTCAGCCGAAATCCCCGGTTCAGACAAGGCATGACCGGCATTTCGGACCATTTTCAGCTCACCCATCGGCCAAGCCTGAGACAACGCATAAGCACTGTCCGGAGGGCAGATCATATCATAACGGCCCTGAACAATGGTGCCTGGAATATGTTTGATCCGACCTGCATGAGCGAGGATCTGGCCATCAAACTCCAGGAATCCGGCATTGGTGAAATAGTGATTCTCAAGCCGTGCAAAGGCGCGAGCATAATCTCCGGGGGCTTCACCCCCCGACCCGGAGGAATGGATCGAAGCCAGCGCATTCTCCCACGCTGACCACGCGCGGGCAAAGCGTGTTTCGAGCGCGACATCGCCGGAAAACAGTCGGCGGTGGTAGGCGCCAATCAGATCGCCACGTTCGTCTTCGGGGATCAGCCCTTCGAAGCGGGCCCAAACCTCGGGCCAGAACTTGCCTGCCCCGCCACCATAAAACCAGTCCAGCTCGGCTTGCGTCATCAGGAACACGCCCCGCAGAACCAGATTCCGCACGCGTGACGGGTGCGCTTCGGCATAAATCAGGGCGAGGGTTGCACCCCAACTGCCGCCAAAGACAATCCAGGCGTCAATGTCCAGCGTCCTTCGAATCATTTCGATGTCATCGACCAGATGCCAGGTCGTGTTGTTCATGACGGAGGCATGCGGACGGGACCGACCACAGCCGCGCTGATCAAACAGGACAATGCGGTAGTGTTCGGGGTCGAAGTACCGCCGCATCGCCGGACTGCACCCGCCACCGGGACCGCCGTGCAGAACGACAACAGGCACACCATCCGGATTGCCGCATTGCTCGACATAAATCCGGTGCCCCTGCCCAACTTCGAACATCCGTTGGTCGTAGGGGTCCATAGGCGGATACAGATATTGTACCGCGCGCTTTTGATCGCTGTGTTTGTCCATTACTGACCTACATAGGGCTTGAGAGCCACATGAGCATACGGAGACGCAAATGCAAACGCATCAAACCACCGTTGACCCATCGGAAATCGCAAAATTCGAGGCGATGGCAGCGGAATGGTGGGATCCGAACGGGAAATTCAAGCCGCTGCACATGCTGAATCCGTGCCGTTTGGACTATATCACCACCCAAATTGCCACGGAGTTTGATCGAGAACTGACCGCGCCAAAGGCGTTCGAAGGGCTGCGGCTTCTGGATATTGGTTGTGGTGGCGGGCTTTTGTCAGAGCCGATGGCGCGGCTTGGTGCCGATGTGGTGGGCGCCGATGCGGCGGAACGAAACATTCCGGTGGCCAAGGTTCACGCAGAACAATCCGGCCTGACGATCGACTATCGCCACACGACGGCCGAGGATATGGCTGCCGCTGGTGAGCAGTTCGACGTTGTTCTGAATATGGAAGTGGTCGAACACGTCGCAGACCCCCTCAGCTATCTGACCGCCTGCCGTCAGCTTTTGAAGCCGGGCGGGCTGCATATCTGCTCGACCATCAATCGGAATCCAAAATCCTATCTGATGGCAATCATCGGAGCCGAACATGTGATGCGCTGGCTGCCCAAGGGTACACATGAGTGGAACAAGTTCATTACCCCCGATGAACTGTTTGATCTGATGCGGAACGCGGGCCTCGACCCCGTGGACCGCAAGGGGTTCATCTTCAATCCACTGACGTGGGGTTGGAAACTATCGGACACCGATCTGAGCGTGAACTACGTCACGGCCAGTCTTAATCCGGCTTAGGCTTGTTAGACATCTGCTCGCGCAGCTGGCGCAGGATGGGTAGCGTGGCACGTACGCTGTCCTCGCCCAGCTTGTCGATAACCTCGCCTACCATGGGAGCGATCGCGCTTAGCGCTTGATCACGGGCGCGACGTCCCGCGGGACTGATGGCGATCATCTTGCGGCGCGCATCATCCCAATCAGGTCTAATATGAATGTAGCCGGCCCATTCCAAACGGCTCAGCGTGTTGGTCATGGCCCCACGGGTGACATTGAATGTTTCAGCCAGTTGCGCCGGGCTGCGTTCGCCTTCGTGCCAAGCCAGATGATTCAACACGGAAAAATGGGAAATCTCCATTCCCTTGGGCAACACGCGGCTTAGGCGGTTGCGAACCATCTGGTCCGCCGCCAACACCTCGCTGAACAGCGAAATCGCAAGTGCGTGTTTTTCTGTGCTCATGCGCCATCAGGGGCCCTCGAACGAACGCGCGTTGTCCCGTGAAGGGATACGGCGGCGGGCCTCGGCCACCTTTTCCAAGTCCAGATCAAAGACATAAATGCCGGGCGCTGTGCCTGCGTCAAGTATGACCTCGCCCCACGGATCGACAACCAGACTGTGCCCATAGGTGTCCCGGGTCTTGTGAAGCGCGCTGGAATGCGTGCCTGTCTGGGCGGGTGCGATCACCCAAGCCCCACCTTCGATCGCGCGCGCCCGCAACAAGCTGTGCCAATGGGCCGCACCAGTGACGGGCGAAAAAGCCGCCGGAAAGGTCAGAATGTGTGCCCCCGCCGTAACCAGGGCATCCGCCAATCTGGGAAAGCGCATATCGTAGCAAATGGCCATGCCCACGGCGCCAAAGTCGGCCTTGGCCAATACAGCGCGGGTGCCAGGTTGGTATCCTGCCGACTCTTGGAACGTCTCTGTATTGTTGATCACGACATCGAACATATGAATCTTGTCGTAGTGCGCGATGATGTCCCCGCGGGGACAAATCAGGAAAGAGCGGTTTAACAACCGTTTGTCTTCCGTATCGCTCTTAAGCCCGAGCGATCCGATTAGAATGTGTACACCGTTTTGCTTGGCCAGATCACGTAGTGCGGCAAGGGTCGGATCGTCATCCTGATGGTGCAGAACATCATGCTGATGCATGCGGCTTGTGCTGACGCAGTTCGTGACCTCCGGCGTCAGGATGAACTCGGCACCCATATCAACAGCCTGCTGCACCATCTGAACGGTCCGGGGCAGGTTTGCCACCGGATCGTCAGATACATTCAGCTGCAGCAACGCCGTTTTCATTTATGCGGCAAGCAACGGATCAAGCTTGCCTTCACGCTCAAGCGCATAGAGATCGTCGCAGCCACCGACGTGAGTGTCGCCGATAAAGATCTGCGGCACTGTCCTGCCGCCATTGGCGCGTTGGATCATCTCAGCCTTGCGCTTTGGCTGGGCCAGTACATTCACTTCTGAAAAGGTCACGCCTTTTTCTTTAAGCAAGCGTTTGGCCGCGTGGCAAAAGCCGCACAGAGGCGATGTATAGATTTCGACAGCTTTCATGGCGCAAGTCCTTTTGGCGCAAATATCAGGTTGCGGCGTATTTAGGCATCTTTCGCAACCCGCGCCAGTACAGCCACGCACACCTCTGTTGCACCTGCCGCACGGCAGGCTTCGGCACAGGCAACGAGCGTTGCGCCCGTTGTCATGACATCATCGACCAGAATAACACGCCGATTGACGATGCGATGTCGACGGCGCGGCGTGACCCGGATCGCGCCATCAAGGATATCGGCACGCTCAGCCTTGGTTTTTCCATCAAGTGATGGCGTGCGACGCGGACGTTCGAGCAGATCGGCACACGCCTCATGTCCAGTCATCGACGACAGGTGTGCTGCAATCAGAGCAGACTGGTTGTAGCGGCGCTTGACCAACCGCATCCAATGCAGCGGCACCGGTGCAATGAGCGCATTGTCGGCGGCCATGTCGGCCACGGCTTGCCGCATCCATCCCGCTGCAGGCTTGGCGATTTCCTGTCGATCCCCATGCTTGAGTTGCAGAACCAGCTTGCGGCCCATTCCGGTGTAAATCAGCGCCGCACGTCCATGTTTCCAGGGCTTTGGAGCGCGCAGGCAGGTGTCGCAATGCACCACTTCATCCTGTGAGGAACCCGGCAAAGGCATGCTGCAACTGTCACACACCGTGCCCCCAACAAAGGCGGTTTGACCCCAGCAGGCACCGCATAGCCCAAAGTCACTGTCCACCATCTCTCCGCACCCGAGGCAACGCGGCGGATAGATCGCGGTGAGTGCGGTTTGTAAAAGCCCCATGCCTGTCCTACCTATGCCGCCATGATGCAGCCCGCTCCATTGACCGATTTACAGGCGTTGACCCGCAATCGTGCCCGCGCCGATGCCTCTGCCCTTTTCCTGCAAGAGGCAGCGCGGGATGAGGTCGAGGATCGTGTGGCGATGGTTAACAAATCCTTTTCATCAGCCGGAATCGTGGCCGCATTTCCAGACATGTGGCAGGGACGCCTGGGCGCGGCACAGGTTGTCGAAGAGGCCGAGACACTGCCCTTTTCACAGGGTGCACACGATTTGTTGATCCATAGCCTTGGCTTGCATTGGGCAAATGATCCCGTTGGTCAGCTGATTCAATGCCGCCGCGCCTTGCGGCCTGATGGGCTATTGCTGGCCGTGGCTTTGGGTGGGCAAACCTTGCACGAGTTGCGATCTTGTCTTGCTGAGGCCGAGATTGCCGAAACCGGGGGCCTGTCCCCACGTGTCGCGCCGATGGCAGAGGTGCGCGATCTGGGCGCTCTCTTGCAAAGGGCTGGATTGGCCTTGCCGGTGGCAGACACCGTTCCACTGCGCGCACAGTACCAATCCATGTGGCACCTGATGCGTGACTTGCGCGCCATGGGCGAAAACAATGCACTGAACGCGCGGCCTCGCATTCCAATTCGACCCAGTATTCTGAAACGTGCGGCCGACATCTACTCAACGACGTTCCCAGGGGACGACCATGGAATTGTGGCAAGCTTCGAACTGATCGTTCTGACCGGATGGGCGCCCGATGAAAGTCAGCAGAAACCACTCCGTCCCGGATCGGCACAGGCGCGTTTGGCGGACGCACTTCGCACGGACGAAACGTCGCTGCCAGATTGACCTGTAAGTAAAACCGTTTATCTGAGGCCCATTGCAGACCAGGATATGACCCAGATGCTTGATACCAGCAAAACCGCGACCCGCCCAACCCACGCGGCGGACGATCACCCGGCAATCCCGCCGGCGCGTGTGGGCATCCTGCTGGCCAACCTTGGGACGCCAGACAATTACGACTACTGGTCGATGCGCCGCTATCTGGGTGAATTCCTGTCGGACAAGCGTGTCATCGACTACTCACCTTGGATCTGGCAGCCACTGCTGCAATTGATCATTCTGACCAAGCGTCCTTTTTCGTCAGGTGCCGCATACAAGTCGATCTGGAACGAAGACGCAGGCGAAAGCCCCCTGATGACCATCACCAAGGACCAGACCGCCAAGATCAAAGACGCCATGCATGCGCAGTACGGCGATCAGGTCATGGTCGATTTCTGCATGCGTTATGGAAATCCATCGACCAAATCCAAGGTGCGCGAGATGGTGGAGGCGGGGTGTCAGAAGATCCTGTTCTTCCCATTGTACCCACACTATGCCGGCGCCACCTCAGCCACTGCAAACGACCAGTTCTTTCGTGCGCTGATGGAGGAAAAGTGGCAGCCGACCACGCGCACAGTCCAGCCTTACTTTGAGCATCCAAAGTATATCGAAGCGCTGGCCCAATCCATTGAGCGTGCCTATGGCAATTTGGATACGCGTCCGGACATTCTGGTGTGTAGCTATCACGGCGTGCCACTGCGCTACTTGATGGAGGGCGATCCGTATCATTGCCAGTGCCAGAAGACGACACGCCTGTTGAAAGAGCGGCTTGGCTGGAGTGATACCGAGATTACAACAACCTTCCAGTCAAAGTTCGGGCCGGAAGAGTGGCTGAAGCCTTACACTGTAGAAGAAGTGGCGCGGCTTGCCGAAGCTGGAAAAAAGAACATCGCCGTATGTGCGCCTGCATTCTCGGCGGATTGCATCGAAACGCTTGAAGAAATCAATGAAGAGATCAAGGAAAGCTTCGAAGAGGCTGGTGGGGAAACGTTTACCTACATCCCATGCCTGAACGATGACGATGCGCACGTTGATGCACTGAGCGCGGTAATCCAGGAAAACCTACGCGGTTGGCTGGACTAGTTTTCCGGCATCTTAACGAAAAAAGGCGGCTCGTGATGAGCCGCCTTTTTAATAGTATGAATCCGTCAATTAGTCGGAAACAGCCGCCGCGACGAGAATCAGAAGCAGCAGGGGCAGAACGATGCCGCCCGAGGAGCTTTGCGTCTCTTCAACGATTACAGGTGCTTCGATGACAGGCTCGGCAGGTGCGCCAGCAAATGCGGTCGAAGCAGCAGCAGTCAGAGCAGCAGCGAGAACGAGTTTTTTCATATTAACCTCCAGTTACGCGCACCAACAACTATCGTTGGAACGCACCCAAGACTTACCTCGTGAGTCTCTGTAAACAGCAATACCGGGCGATTGCAAACCGTGTTTCAAGCACTTAGCTGCCGATCCGCCGCAATGTCGTCAAATTAGCAACACTTGCGTTCCGACATTCGCCATTTCGTACAGCTCTTCGATATGTTCGTTGTACAAACCGATACATCCATTCGAAGATTTGCGACCAATCTTGCGCGTATCGTGGGTGCCATGAATCCTGTAGTAGGTCCAACTCAGGTGCAATGAACGCGTACCAAGAGGGTTCTGCGGACCGGGACCAATATAGTCCGGCCACTCCGGATTCCGCTTCTTCATGGACGGCGTTGGACGCCAATCCGGTTTCGGATCTTTCAGGATTACGCGAGTACGACCGCGACGGGTCAGGTCTTCGGTCAGTGGCACACTGGAAGGATAGAGTTTGTAGATTGTCTGCTCTTCGTTCCAGTAGTGCACTGCACGGCTGTCGATATCGACCAGGATCGCGCCGTTGCGCAGATTGTCGAAATAGGGTTGCCAGTCCAGCGAACGGAAGCTGGAAATATTGCGCCGCGCGGACAGTGTCGGGTCGCGTGAGGCCTGACCCGCGGGAATGTTCTGCGCCAGCGCAGGAGCGCCAATCAACGCGGCGGAGCCGGCTAAAAAAGCACGCCGACTTGGTGTGTTAAACGATTTCTTGGACATTGAATGCCTCTCCGGTGGTGTAATCCTGCCAATCGGCGGAAGAATATTGCCTGAAAGTCGCAGTCGCAAATCAAACAGATGTCATCACGCAGCATCACGCCGATGTGGGTTTGTAATGCAACGTTCAAGCCGCTATCGAGTTAAAAACAACAAAGATGATGTGCAGGAACAATGCGAATTTTCTCGGTCCTTCTGGTCGCTCTTCTTACTCTCGCGGCGTGTGCAACACCCGACGCACCGACGCTGGATGATGATGGGCGTGCGGCGCCCAAACTGTATCGTATCCGCAGCGGGGATACGGCCAAGCTCCAGTTCCGTATGCTGGATTCAGTCAATGCATTGCGCAGCTCACAGGGTGCTGCTCCGGTTGAACTTGATCCTCAGTTGAATGCTGCGGCCGCGACGCACTCTCGGGATATGTCTTTGCAGAACCGCCCGTGGCACTTCGGGTCTGATGGCTCATCCCCAATCGATCGTTTGCAGCGCGTGGGCTACACAGGAAGCCTTATCGGCGAAAACATCTCGGAAACATACGAGACTGAGCTTGAAACCCTGGCCGCGTGGATGGAGCAGCCCGACACGCGCCGCACCATCCTATCCCCGCAGGCACGCGACATGGGGTTCGCCTGGTTCCAGGAAAAAAATGGCAAGATTTGGTGGACCATGGTGATGGGCAACCCCGCCAACACGCCCCTGATCCCTGCAGCAAACCCATCTGCGTCGCGGTTGGTACCGCCTGATCCAGAGGAAACGGCAATTGGCGAAACAGATGAAGACACTGTGATCATCACGACGCCAGCGACTTAGGGCCCTCTACGGATTGATCTGGATGGGGGTGCCGTTGCGCACCATAGCATAGACATCTTCCATCTCTCGGTTTGGAACCGCGATACAACCCCACGTCCAATCACTGCGTTTCCGTTTGAACGGGCTGGACTCACCGTGAATAAAGATGTCGCCCCCGGGTGGCTTGCCCAATGCCGCCGCTTCCGCCCGGTCCAGTGCGTTCGGGTATGAAATACCCAGGGACAAATGAAACTGGCTGTTCGGATTGCGTCGATCAATTAGGTACGCACCCTCGGGCGTACGGCCATCGCCTTCAAAGAACTTGTCCCCGATGGGTGCAAATCCAAGGTCGATCTCATAGTCCTTAAGCACTTTGTCATCGTGCAGAAGGTACATGCGTCGCGCTTCCTTATTCACCACGATGTAGGTGACGTCAGGCCCGCTATATGTTCGAAACTTGCTGCGAGAAGAACAGGCACCCAGCGTCATGGCTGCGGCCCCGCCCATCATCAGATGTCTGCGCTTCATGAATGTTCTGTCCCAATAGGTTGTTTTTTTGTATTTGCCCGGAAATTACCACGGTTTACATCAGCGCGCCTAGCAAGATTTAGCCGGTAGAGATCACCAGAACGTGATCACTTGTCCTTCAGCTGCGCCTCTATCGCGTCCAGACGCTTCAGAACTTCGTCCCGGTAGCTATCCGTTGCCGCATTGCTTTCCTCCGCATGCGCATCCTGCATCGAATTGACGATCAGACCGACCAGAAGGTTCACCACGGCAAAAGTCGTAACCATGATGAATGGAACAAAGAACATCCAGGCGTAGGGATACACCTCCATCACCGGGCGGACGATGCCCATGGACCACGATTCAAGGGTCATGATCTGAAATAGGGAATACGCACTCAGGCCGAGATCACCGAACCAGTCGGGAAAGCTAGTGGAGAATAGCTTGGTTGCCATCACGGCACCAATGTAGAAGATCAACGCCATCAACAGAAACACGCTGCCCATGCCGGGCAGGGCGGTCACGAACCCTTCGACCACGCGCCGCAAGCTGGGGGCGACGGAAATGACGCGCAACACGCGCAGGATACGCAGCGCGCGCAAAACAGACAGTCCGCCTGCATTGGGCACCAAAGCAACCCCAACAATCACAAAGTCGAACACATTCCATCCATTACGGAAAAACCGGCCGCGGTAGGCGATCAGCTTGGCGATGATCTCGACGGTGAAGATGCTCAGGCATGCCTTGTCGATGGCCACGATCAACCCGCCCGCGACCGACATGGCTGTCTCTGATGTCTCAAGCCCAAGTGTTATGGCGTTCAGGATGATGATCGCGATAATTGTGTTCGTAACACGCGGGCTTTCCAGCCAGCGGGCAAGGGCGGTGCGGTCCATATGTGCTCTCCTTCACGCGGCGATATGGGCCAAACGGAAGGCACCGACAAGTTCCACATGTGCCGACCAGCGGAACTGGTCCACCGGCTGCACCCAATCCAGCACATATCCCGCATTGCACAACGTTTCAGCATCACGCGCAAAGGTTTGTGGGTTGCAGGAAACGTGCGCAATCACTGGAACTTGCGCCGCGGCCAGCTCTGCAATCTGCGCAGCAGCACCAGCACGCGGCGGGTCGATCACGACGGCATCAAATCGTGCCAATTCATCCGGTAGCAACGGGCGACGAAACAAATCTCGGGTTTCGGTGACGATCCGTTTCAGCCCATGTGCCTGCCGCCAACCCATGTCGAGGGCATTCATCATTTCTGATGACCCTTCCACCGCATGCACTTCGGCGCCGTCCGCCAGCGGCAGGGCAAAGGTTCCACAACCTGCGAAAAGATCCAGAACGGACTTGGCCTGACCAACGATGTCATTGACCAGATCCACCAGGGTATTCTGCCCATGCTCCGTGGCTTGGAGAAATGAGCCGGGCGGCGGAACCACCTGAGCCTTTCCCATCCGTTGCGCGGGAGGAACACGCATACCGATCAACTCGTCGTCCCAAGTTAGCCGGGCCAGACGATACTGTTCGCAGAGGGCTGCCAGTGCGATACGCAGCGGGCCGTCCAGCGGCTTGCCCCCTATCACCGCCACGTCCAACCCTTCCAGACTGTTTGTCACCGTGACCGCAAGCGCTGCCTTACGACTGGCCCCAACCAAGGCAAGGTCTTCGGACAATTTCAAGCCGCCAAGCACGGAAGGCGTGACAAGGATGCACTCTGGAACGGGAATGATGGCATCTGATTTGCGAGCATGGAACCCGGCCATGGCCCCCTTCTTGGTCCGACGTGCGGCGAAAACTGCGCGGCGTCGGGAACGGTCAGGCGAAGTTATTGTTGGTCGAACATCAGTCTCTAAACTGTGCTTTTTGAGTGTCGAGACCACGATATCACGCTTCCAGTCAGCTACGAGCTGATCGCTTGCATGCTGCATCTGACAGCCACCACAGGATCGGAAATGGGGGCAGGGCGGCGACACGCGATCAGGTGACGGCTTTTCAATCCGCGGCTCTGTCAGATGTGTGCCATCCAATGTCCCGCTTACCAATTCACCCGGTAAGGCGAGCGGCACAAAGATCGGTCCGGACGCGATGCCATCGCCCTGATGACCAAGTCGTTCAATCGTCACAGTTGTCATGTGCCGTGGCCTAACCGGACCTGCCCGCTTGCAAAAGCCCTATTCAGCAGCACGCGTGCTGATAAAGCCGCCGGACTGGCGCTGCCAATACCGGGCATACAGCCCGCCCTTGGCCAGCAAGGTGTCATGCGGTCCCTCTTCAACAATGCGCCCCTCATCCATGACAATGATCCGGTCCATTTCTGTCAATGTCGACAGGCGGTGGGCAATGGCCAGAACAGTCTTGCCCTCCATCACGCGGGACAGCGCTGACTGTATCGATGCCTCAACTTCGCTATCAAGCGCACTTGTCGCTTCGTCCAGCACCAGGATCGGCGCATCCTTCAGGATGGCCCGAGCCAAAGCGATGCGCTGGCGCTGACCGCCAGAGAGCTTCACACCGCGCTCACCAAGGTGAGCATCGTAGCCGGTGCGTCCCTTGTGGTCCTGCAAATCTAGGATGAAGTCATGCGCCTCTGCCTTCTTGGCGGCCGCGATCATGTCTTCTTCGGTTGCGTCAGGGCGGCCATACAGAATATTTTCACGCGCGGATCGATTGAACATGGCCGTTTCCTGCGTGACCATGCCGATATTGTGCCGCAGGCTGTCCTGGGTCACGTGGCTGATGTCATTCTCATCGATCAGAACTTGGCCTTCTTCCCCTTCGTAGAGACGCAAGAGAAGCGATACGAGTGTGGATTTGCCTGCGCCTGAGGCACCCACAATTCCGACCTTTTCACCGGCTGCAATGCGCATGTTGATATCGGTGATCCCACCTGCTTCCCGCCCGTAGGAAAAACCAAGATGATCAAAGCGGATTTCGCCCTGAACGTCCGTGAGTGGTTGAGCGTTGGGCGCATCTTGCACGCGGGCACGGGGCGTCAGGGTGCGCATCCCATCCTCGACCTCGCCCACGTTGGAATAGATCGCCATGAGGGTGAAACTGACCCATCCAGTCATCTGCGCAATACGGATCGCGATGGCACCCGATGCGACGATATCGCCGGGAGTCGCGATCCCTTGCCGCCACATCAGGATCGTGCCGCCCAACAGAAATACGGGCAACAGACCCGCGAGCGTCATAAGGGCAAATCGGAACCCTGCGGACAAGATACCAAAGTCCACCGCAGTTTTGCGGAACCGACCCATGGCATCCAAAGCGGCCTGATCTTCGTGTTCATCGTGGGCGAACAGTTTGACCGTCTTGATGTTGGTAATGGTGTCCACGACCTGCCCCGACACCATGGCGCGCGCCGACGCCCGTGCAGCAGACCGCTTGCGCACACGCGGAAGGTACCACCGGATCAAAGAGAAGTAGGCGACCAGCCAGATGGCAAAGCCAATTGCAACTCGCCAATCAATTGCAAGAAGCAACACGATGGAGCCGACCAAGGACGCGAGCGCGAAGGCCACCACGTTGATGAATTCCGATACGATATCCGTTACTGCACGCGCGGCCTGCATCTGTTTTTGCGCGATGCGGCCTGCGAAATCGTCATCAAAGAACGTTACAGACTGGCCCAACGTCCAACGATGAAGGCGCGACAGAACCAAAGGGTTCACATTCGGCTGCACAATGATCGCATTTGTGGCCGCACTGAGCCCGAACAGGATTGGCCGGGCGATCAGGAAAAAGGCCAGTGCACCCGCCACAAGACCAATGTTAGAGACTGAAAAGAACCCGTCAGTCCCCAATTCGACGGTTGCATCGATCACCATGCCAAGGATCAGCGCTGTACCCGCCTCTAGCGCGCCAGCAGCAGCTGAACAAAGGGCAGCCAGCCAAAGGGCTGGCCACGCCCCCGACACACACCAGCGGAGGAAGGGCCACAGCGTTTGCGGTGGTGGCCCTTCTGCCCGTCTGAACGCTTCTATCCAGTTTGAAATCTTCACTCTGCCGCCTCGGTCGCGAGGAACCCGCCTGATTGGCGCGCCCAGAGGTCAGCATATAGCCCGCCCCTGGCCAAAAGCGCGTCATGCGACCCGTCTTCGACGATTTTCCCCTCATCCAGGACCAGGATACGATCCATTTCAGCAATGGTGGACAGGCGGTGCGCAATCGCAATCACCGTCTTGCCCTCCATCATCTGGTAGAGCGTGTCCTGAATCGCGGCCTCAACCTCGCTGTCGAGCGCGCTTGTCGCCTCGTCGAGCACAAGGATCGGTGCGTTCTTGAGGATGATGCGGGCCAAGGTGATGCGTTGACGCTGACCACCGGACAATTTCACACCTCGCTCGCCAACTTGCGCATCATATCCTTTGCGCCCCTCAGGGTCGGCAAGATCCAGGATGAAGTCATGCGCCTGCGCCTGGCGGGCAGCTTCCAGCATCTCCTCCTCCGTCGCGTCGAGGCGTCCGTAGAGGATATTGTCTCGCACCGAGCGGTGCAGAAGCGAACTGTCCTGCTGCACCATGCCGATGTTCAGGCGTAAGCTGTCCTGGGTCACCTTGGCGATGTCCTGCCCGTCGATGGTGATATGCCCATCTTCGGCATCGTAGAAACGCAAAAGCAACTTCACGAGCGTCGACTTGCCTGCACCGGATCGCCCAACCAATCCGACCTTTTCACCGGGGTGAATGACTGTCGAGACCGCTTGCAACCCACCGCTGCCGCGCCCGTAGTGGTGCGTCAACCGGTGCAAGGCAATCTCGCCTCGTGTCAGCTCAAGCGACTTGGCATCAGGCGTGTCCACGAGGGTAACGGGCTGGGCAATCGTCTCCATCCCCTCGGAAATGATACCCAGGTTCTGAACCAAAGATGTCATGGCCCACATGATCCAATAGGTCATGTTGTTAAGCCGCAGCGCGATGGTCAGGGCGGCGGCCACCATCCCCTCGGTCGTGAACCCGCCAATCCACAACCAGATCGCGAGCGCACCCATCGACACAATCATCGTGGCGTTCAGGACCGTCAGGCACACATCCATTTTCACGACGATGCGCATCTCTTTCATGAATGTTTGGCGCGCATTCTCAATAGCATCTTTGGCGTAGTCGACCTCGCGATCATGATGAGCAAACATCTTGACCGAGTGGATGTTGGAATAGCTGTCGACAACCCGACCGGTGATCGCGCTGCGCGCATCCGAACTGGCCTTGGCCGCAGGGCCTG
This sequence comes from Tateyamaria sp., assembly GCF_059783535.1. Taxonomy (NCBI): domain Bacteria; kingdom Pseudomonadati; phylum Pseudomonadota; class Alphaproteobacteria; order Rhodobacterales; family Roseobacteraceae; genus Tateyamaria; species Tateyamaria sp. Next base: position 32,169 of record NZ_JBYNDP010000018.1, read on the forward strand.
CACGGCGGATGACCCAGCGCAACAAAAGCAGATACCCCACAATCCAAAAGATCAGCGGCAGCGCCAGCCACAGATCGAAGCTGATCAAAAGGATGACCGCACCAACCACAGAGGTTGCAAAGAATGACCCGGCATCAAGCACTTGGAACATCGCCTCGCCCGTGGCGGGTGGCGTTTGCATGATGCGGTTGGCGATGCGTCCGGCAAAATCATCCTCGAACCAGCCAACAGACTGGCGCAGAACGTGGCGGTGCGACCGCCAGCGGATCAGCGTGCCAAGGTTGGGCAAAAGCGTGTTGTGCAACAGCGCCACATCGACAAAACCCATGACGGTTCGCAGCACCAGAACCCATAGCGCGACAAGTGTGAACTCAAGACCATATTCCGGAATGATCATTTCCGGCGTGCCCTGTGCAAGCAGGTCCACGATCCGGGCCACATACCAGATCAGCAGTATTTCCCCGAATGCCACCACCGTGCTGAAGACAAAGGTGATTGCGATCACCGCCCGGAACGGCCTCAGATACTCGCGCAGAAACGGCCACAGCTTGGTCGGCGGCGTGTCGTTTTCAGCGTAGGGAAGATAAGGATCGACGAGCGATTCAAAGAACTTGAACATGACGGGTTCCGTAGAATTTTAATGCAATAGGCATGTGACACGGGCAATGGCCCGGTGCGTCACGAAGGACAGTCAGCGACGATCAGGCGTCGTTCCAGATTCCTAGTACCATCTTGCACTCCATCAGGTTCCCACATGACATAGCGTCAGGACTGTAAATTGTCACGGGTGCAGCAAGTCATCTTTTGTTTTTGACAAGTTGGAGTCGAGCCAGGCCTGCTTCAACGTCTTGAGTTCGGCGCCCAGCGCCGGGCCGCTGAGATGTGGTAAATCACTGGCGTTAATCGGAAAAACAGCACTCGCACCAGTGGAAATATCATCAATTTGTGCAGTCGCAATTGGCGCATTTTCATAGGCGGACCGAAGCAGAAACGCACCTCGCCCGGCGTCCACCCCACCCATCTGACCAAGAACCTTAGGGCCGCCGACTGTCGCAGACAGAGCGAGGATCGAATCGAGATGGCGCTGATCGCGTCGCGACAACCGCAGGCGGTCCTCAACGTCGTGACCACCCAACGCTGCCAAGCGTGCAATAGGATCAATCGGCGCATCAACTATCTGCTCCAAATGAACCAACGGCCCAATGTAGGTGGGGTCAGCGCCAGGTAAGATCTGCGCCAAAACACCGGTCTGTTGCATGATTGACAATGCCGGAGCCGGATTGCCAGCGCCAAGCAGTTTCAACATCTCGGATCCAACCCGTTCAGCCGAAAGGCTTTGCAGACCGTCCAGGTTTTCGGCGATGCCTGCCAGCGCATCGGCATCCCAGGCAGCATCTGCTGGGGCGTATTGCGCGCTGAACCGAAAGAAGCGAAGGGTGCGCAAGTAATCCTCGCGAATGCGCTGCCCTGCATCTTCGATGAACCGAACGCGACCAGCACGCGCATCCTGCATACCATGAACTGGATCAACCACCTGACCATGCCGGTCCGCGTATAATGCGTTCATAGTAAAATCGCGTCTGCGTGCATCGGCCGCCATGTCGGTTGAGAATGCGATGACTGCTCGCCGCCCGTCTGTCTCAACATCCCGGCGGAATGTTGTCACTTCGAATGGCTGATCCTTAACCACCACCGTGATTGTGCCGTGGTCGATACCCGTGGGGATGGCCCGAAACCCGGCTTTTTTGGACAGTTCCATAACCTGATCCGGCACGGCATCCGTTGCGATATCGATGTCCGAGATTGGAACGCCCATCACCGCATTACGCACACAGCCACCAACGAAATAGGCGCGGTGGCCGCCATTTTCCAAAGCAACACAAAGCGATTGCGCAGCGGGATCGTTCAGGAAATCCGTTTCCCGGTCTAACTGTGTGGCAGAAGGTCCGTCCATGCCCGCAATATACGCGCGGTTGCGCCCCAGATGTAATAGGGCCCGTAAGGGACTGTGTAGTACATGCGCTTTTGACCGCGCCAACGGCGGGCTTCGACGATGTAATTCTCGGGTGTCAGCACGTGGGCCAAAGGAACGCGAAACACCTCGGACACTTCGCCAACTTCCGGTTTGACGTCGAACTCGTCCTTCACAAAGGCAACGACCGGGGTCACGTTGAACGATGTCACCGTTTCATGTGGGGCAAATGTGCCAAGCACATCCACGTTACGATCCAGCAACCCAATCTCTTCACGCGCTTCCCGAAGTGCGGTTTCAATCAGGTCCCGATCACTTTCGTCACGTTTGCCCCCGGGGAAGGAGATCTGCCCCGGATGATGCTTCAAAGCCGAAGAGCGCTTGGTCAGGATCAACTCATATCCGTTTCGCCCTTCAATGATCGGGGCCAGAACAGCCGCAGGGCGCAACTTTCGACCGGGCGGCAATGCAATACCCTTGTTCAGATCGAAATCCGAAGATGCGGCGCCTGAGTGCTCAAGCGCCGCACGTGTCTGATCAAGAAGATCAGGCACCGTCCTGGGTTTCCGCTTCGAATCCCACTGTGGCCGGGTCCAGATCGTAGTGCGCGCCGCAGAATTGGCAGTCTGCGGTGACGCGACCGTCTTCCGTTGTCATCTTCTCGATATCCCGTGCCGAGTAGATGGAGAGGCTTTGGCGCACGCGATCCTCTGAGCAGGTGCATCCGAACCGGACAGGTTGCGTGTCAAAGACGCGTGGGGTTTCCTCATGGAATAGGCGCAGAAGAAGATCGTTGGGCGCCAGTTGCGGACCAATCAACTCCATCTCCTCGACAGTATCCAACAGGATATTCACACGGCTCCAGTTCTCGGACTCATCGCCTTCGAGCAGATCTTCAGATCGCAGTACATCACCATTTCCTTCGGAGGTCGCGGCAAACGGCGAAGCCTTGGGCATGTGCTGCAGCATGACGCCGCCTGCGCGCCAGTGTTCAGGCGCACCCGGTTCCGTCGACTTGCCAAAGCTCAACTGGAAGCGGGTTGGCAACTGTTCGGATTGGGCAAAATACGTCTCGGCACAGGATGCAAGTGATCCGCCGTCCAACGGCGTGATTCCCTGATAGGGCGTCATCCCGGTGCCTTGGTCGATCATGATTGCAAAATAGCCCTCACCCACCTGGTCGAAGGGGGCGCTATCCGTCAACCGGTCGCGGTCAAAGCTGGCATAGGCGCGGATACGTGCAATGTCGCCTTCCTTCTCGGGCCCATAGTAGTCAGTTGCGATCATGCGAACCGGTCCCTTGGACTGGACCTGCAACGACAGTTTCCAACGCAGCTTGATCGTCTGGCCGATCAATGCGGTCAGCAAAGCCATCTCTGCGACCAGCGCTTCGACCTGTGCGGGGTAATCATGTTGTTTCAGGATGCCATCCAACACTCCGTCCAGACGCGCAACACGTCCGCGAATGTCGGAAGCATCAAGTTGGAATGGCAGGACGGTATCGTCCCACGCGAGTTGCGAACCGAGTGTCATTGGGGTTTCCTTTGGCGCCAGTCATTGGCATATCGCGACTATATAAGGCAGAGAGCAAAAACTGAAAGGGGGGCGCATGATCCGACGATTTGGCCAGCAGCCCGACCCGAAGCACAGGTACACGATCAGGCCTGGCGCCTACGCCATCCTGCCACGCGGCCCATCGCTTTTGTTGACTTTGCAGAGTACCCCTGAGCGAGAGTTCCAGTTGCCAGGCGGCGGCATTGATCCGGGCGAAAGTGCCATACAGGCCCTGCATCGCGAGGTGTATGAAGAAACCGGGTGGCGCATTGCATCACCTCGCAGGTTGGGCGCCTTTCGGCGGTTCACCTTCATGCCGGAATACGACCTGTGGGCCGAAAAGATCTGCCATGTTTTCGTCGCGCGCCCCGTCATGCGACTATGCGATCCTATCGAGCCGGATCACACCGTCGCGTGGATGGCGCCGGAAATTGCGATGGATGCAGTCTATAACGACGGAGACCGGATGTTCCTGAAACGCTACTTCGGCTGATCCGGGCCCCGATATTCGAATAATATCCCGGATACATCGTCTGGGAATGTCGCGTCGCCAGCAAATTCAGTGAGACGCCAAAGCAATGCTTCGAAAAATGCGGGTCCTGTTATGTCTGACAGGTCCCGCATCATATCTTCGAGGCCTGACTCTTGCAGCATCTCACCATCGTGCCGTGGACATTCGGTAACACCGTCGGACAAGAGCAAGATACGATCACCGGGATGCAATTGGGTTTTGAACTGCGTGAATGAGATTCCTGACATCAACCCAACGGGAAAACCGCCAGGCCCATCCTGTTCAATGGACCCGTCGTGTCGTTGTACCGCAGGATGCGGATGACCGGCCTGCGCCATGCGAACATGACCCGTGTTCAAATCTACATCGGCCAGAAGGAGTGTAAAATAGTGCTCAGTCTCCATCTCATCGAGGACAAGATCGTTAAGTGTCTCAATCACATCTTCCGGCGGCAAAAACGCATATGTTCCATCATCACACCGTTGCAAGGCAACGTTCTGATCGGGCGCGGCCGCAGACAGGTAGCCTGCGAGTCGGGCCGTCATCAGGGCGGAACTGATCCCATGCCCGGATACATCAATCGAGAACAGGCCCAGATGCCCCACCTGAGCAGGAAAAAATCCGACAAGATCACCACCAACGTGACCGCTGGACCGCAACATCAGACTCAAATCGCCTGTTTCAAACGATTTGTACCGTTCGCGTACAAGCGACTGCTGAAGCTTCTTGGCCTCTTGCAAATCACTGTCGAGCGAATCGTACACACGTTGCAGTTCATCCAGCGTGTCGGTGATCAGCCGGTTCTTTTCCGTCAGCTCACGCTGCATATTCAGAATGCGCTCACCCGCCGCGATCCGCGCCCGCAGCTCATTTGCATCAACTGGCTTCGTGACGAAATCATCGGCACCCGCCTCAAGACCCATCGCGATCTCGGCTTTCTCGCTCTTCGACGTTAGAAGGATGAAGTAACCGTATCTGTCCTGGCTCAGCTTTCGGAATGCATCGCAGAATTCCAGCCCGTTCATGCCCGGCATCATCCAATCGCTCAGCACCAGATCGGGAAGCGTGTGCTTGCAAATCTCAATCGCTTCTTCGGCTGATCCCGCCTCGTGAACCTCGAATCCCCAGCGTTTGACCGAACTGGACAGAATCTTGCGTTGCAAACGACTGTCATCAACGATCAACACCCGCTGGGGCGCCTCGGTATCATCGGGTGCAGGAGGCACCTCCTGCTGGATCAACTCAACGTTCATTTGCTGTGTATTCCAACTGCTTGAACGCTTGATAGTCAGGGCCGCTTAACACCCGATGAAGCGCTGTCGCTGATTGCCTAAACCTTTAATGGTCACCATTCCTTAAGGGTGCGCGTGCTCAAAAGCGGGCGCAATTATTGGAGACAGCCATGATTGATTGGGAACGAGTAAGCACTTTGCGTGCCGAAATCGGAGAAGAAGATTTCGAAGAAGTTGTACCGCTTTTTATTGAAGAGGTGACTGGCATCATTGACGGTCTGCGTGATGCACCGGATTTGTCCCGTCTCGAAGATGATCTGCACGCGCTCAAAGGCAGCGCTTTGAATCTCGGTTTCACCGACTTTTCGACACTCTGCCACAGGGGTGAGGCCATGTCGGCAAAAGGTAAAGCGTCCGAAGTGGATATCACCGCCATTCTGGACAGTTTCGATGCGTCCAAAGCTGCTTTCACTGATGGGCTTTCATCGGGTCAAGCGGCCTAGATCACGAACTGGGCCAGTGTCTCATCATTGGTGATATCAGTGTAGGTGAAGCCACCGGCATCAAGTTCAGCCAGGAAGCGATCGAAATTTTCAGGCCGTTTCGTTTCGATCCCGATGAGGACCGAACCGAAGTTACGCGCTGACTTTTTGAGATATTCAAACCGCGCGATATCGTCGTCCGGGCCGAGTATGTTCAGAAAATCTTTCAGCGCGCCCGGGCGCTGCGGCATGCGAAGAATAAAATACTTCTTCACACCAGAGTAACGCTGCGCTCGTTCCTTTACTTCCGGCAAGCGTTCAAAATCAAAGTTGCCACCAGAGGTCACACATACAACAGTTTTTCCCGCAATCTTGTGCGCGACATCGCCCAGCGCTTCGATAGCCAAGGCGCCCGCCGGCTCCAGAACAATCCCTTCGACATTCAGCATATCGATGATTGTGGTGCAGATACGATCCTCGGGAATATCGATCACGTCGCCGGGATCGGCCGACTTCAAACGCTCGAAAGTGCGGGTGCCGATGGTCGCAACGGCTGCCCCATCGACAAAGTTGTTGATGGGTGAGACATCCACCGGATTGCCCGCAGCGATCGCCTTGGCGAGCGAAGGTGCGCCAGACGGCTCAACAAAAGTGTAGGCAACGCGATCTTCAAAAAAACTGCGTGTTCCGGCCGACAATCCACCTCCACCAACGGGCAAGATGATGTGATCCGGCATGCGGCCCAACTGCTCTTCGATCTCGACAGCGACGGATGCTTGTCCTACGATCACGTCGTCATCATCGAAGGGCGACAGAAAATGTGCGCCAGCCTCTGCGCAAAACGCCTGAGCCGAGGCAAGAGTGTCATCGAAATAATCGCCGGTCAGGCGTACTTCGACATGATCACCGCCAAACATCTGAGTTTTCATAATTTTCTGCTGCGGTGTCGTGACAGGCATGAAGATGACGCCGTGCACCCCGAAATACTTGCACATGAATGCGACGCCCTGCGCATGATTGCCGGCGCTTGCACAGACAAAGACGGCGTCGCCCCGCATCACCTTGCGCATCGCATTGAAGGCGCCACGCAGCTTGTAAGACCGAACCGGGCTCAGATCCTCGCGCTTCAGCCAAACATCCGCCCCAAAGCGTCCAGACAGCACCTCGTTCCGCAACAGGGGCGTCGCCGGAAAAACCGCACGCATCGCGGCGGCACCGGCGCGTGCATCGTCCTGAAAGCTCATGTCTTGACCCCTTTGCCGCAATCTCACTGACGTAGCGGCGGGGACAGGACGGGTCAATCTTGCCCCTGTGCCGCAAAACAGCTATCGGCACGCAACTCTTGCAAGGGAAGACAGACGATGAGCGCACCCAAGAAAGTTGTGCTGGCCTATTCCGGCGGCCTTGATACTTCGATCATCCTGAAATGGTTGCAGACCGAATACGGCTGTGAAGTTGTGACCTTCACCGCCGATCTGGGTCAGGGCGAGGAACTGGAACCTGCCCGCGCCAAGGCCGAGATGATGGGTGCGTCGGCCATCTATATCGAGGATGTCCGAGAAGAGTTCGTGCGCGATTTCGTTTTCCCGATGTTCCGCGCCAACGCTCTGTACGAAGGATTGTACCTGTTGGGGACATCCATCGCGCGGCCCCTGATCTCTAAACGGCTGGTAGAAATTGCCGCTGCCGAAGGTGCCGACGCTGTAGCTCACGGCGCGACCGGCAAGGGCAATGACCAGGTTCGGTTCGAACTGGCTGCCTATGCCCTGAACCCCGACATCAAGGTGATCGCCCCGTGGCGTGAATGGGATCTGTCCAGCCGCACCAAGCTGATCGACTTTGCCGAAAAGAACCAGATCCCGATCGCCAAGGACAAGCGTGGCGAGGCGCCGTTCAGCGTGGACGCCAACCTGTTGCACACATCTTCCGAAGGCAAAGTGCTTGAGGATCCAGCCGAGAATGCGCCCGACTACGTCTATCAGCGCACCGTGAACCCCGAGGATGCGCCCGACACGCCCGAATACATCGAAGTGGGCTTCGAGAAGGGCGATGCAGTCTCTATCAACGGGGAAACGATGTCTCCGGCCACTGTGCTGACCAAGCTGAACGAGTTGGGTGGCAAGCACGGCATCGGTCGTCTGGACCTGGTTGAAGGCCGCTTCGTGGGCATGAAGTCGCGCGGAATTTACGAGACACCCGGCGGCACAATCCTGCTGGAAGCGCATCGCGGGATCGAACAGATCACATTGGATCGGGGTGCCGCGCACCTCAAGGATGAGCTGATGCCACGCTATGCCGAGTTGATCTATAACGGCTTCTGGTTCTCGCCCGAGCGTGAAATGCTGCAAGCCCTGATCGACAAGAGCCAGGAACATGTAACGGGCACCGTTCGCCTGAAGCTTTATAAAGGTCTGGCGCGTACCGTTGGCCGGTGGTCAGATCACTCGCTCTATTCAGAGGCGCACGTGACCTTCGAAGACGACGCAGGCGCATATGACCAGAAGGACGCTGCAGGCTTCATCCAACTGAACGCCTTGCGTCTGAAATTGCTGGCCGCACGCGAGCGTCGGCTCAAGTGATCTTGTGTGCGGCGAGCGCCTCGTAATGGGGCATCGCCGCGTTTACCAAATCAGCATAGGCACCGTCCAACACCGGCAAAGGCCCCTCCGGACCATCAAATCCGGTTGAGGCATGCACGGCATTGTACCAATGCGCGGCCCAAATGCCGTCTGCCGAGTGACCCCCGGCAGGCCAGGACAGCATGTTTTCGGTCCAGGGCAAACCGATCTTGTTACAAAGCTTCGGCAATATATCGCTTGGATTGGCGCGAATGTCGCTTGAATCCACAACCACTCCGCCGCCCACCTGATCAAAAATTCGGCTCTGTTGAACGAAACCCAAATCGTCAAGAATGGGTGCTTCGCGCTTACGCGCGTAACTGGCCACCACGCGCACCGGGTGGCGGATTAGAAAGACATGTTGAACGGCTGTCATCCACGCATCATCCCAATCAGGTAACATGTGATGAGTCATGTGCTTTTGGTAAAATACAGGCTCTAACACTGGCGAAATCAGCGTTTCTGCAACTTGATCGGGACAGCGGTCCTGCGACGCAAGCACCGCATCACGCATCGGGTGATCAACTTCGGTCTGATCCAGATATGCGGCATAAAATGGTTCATCCACCACTCGGCAATCACCGCGTGCGGCAAAGCTGTACATCATGGCGGTCGACAGGTTGCGTGGACCGGACCACATGGCAATGCGTATCGTCATTCCTCGAGGCTAGGTTGCTTTGACCGTTTGGTAAACAACCTCACGCTTGCGCGACCTCTCTGTCCTGTGAGTTGAGAGTATTAAGCAGTGAGGTAAGTCTATCACCAAAGAGGAGACATGCCATGACATCGCTTCGCACGTTCAAAACTGTATCTCTTGGCCTGATGATTGCGCTCGGGTTGCTTGCACAATCGAAAGGCGGCCACGCTCAGCAATTGGAAACGATCACCGTGGCTGGCGGCTGTTTCTGGTGCGTTGAGGCCGATTTTGAGAAGGTGAACGGTGTCACGGAAGCCGTATCAGGTTTTGCCGGTGGTTCAGTCGCCAACCCGACCTACAAACAGGTCGTCAAAGGTGGCACCGGCCACTACGAAGCCGTGCAAATCACCTATGACCCAGCCAAAGTATCTGTGGCGACGCTATACGATCTGTTCTTCCGCTCGGTTGATCCTACAGATGCGGGTGGGCAGTTCTGCGACCGCGGCGACACTTATCGGACCGCCATCTTTGCAACACCCGGCCAAACAGCAGCAGCTGAGGCCGCCAAGGCCGAAGCGCAGGCCGAGCTGGGCCAAACAATCGTAACGCCGATCTTGGGTTCAGCTGAATTCTACCCAGCAGATGGCTACCATCAGGACTACTACAAGCAGTCGGGGCTGATCCTCACGCGCTTCGGGCCAAAGTCCAAAGCGAACGCTTACAAAGCCTATCGCGAAGCGTGCGGCCGTGATGCGCGGGTCAAACAGCTGTGGGGTGACGCCGCCCCATTTGCAGGAAGCTAACTGAATTTTGCATCCTCGATCTCTTTCAGATCGGGGATGACATCGGCGGTGCCAAGACGGGTCACCATGAGTGCGCCCGCCCGCGTGGCAAGATCTAGTGCCTGACGCATGGGCATGCCACGATCCAAACCAGCCACCAGGTATCCCGTAAACGTGTCCCCGGCCCCTGTTGTGTCGATCGGGTTCACAGGAATGGCCGGAACGTGCGTTTCTTCACCTTCCGCATTCAGCCATCTGCACCCATCCGAGCCCAGAGTAACAACAATATCGTCCACGCCCAGCGCGGTAAGCGGTTTGTCCAGGTTCGCCTCCAGCTGCTCGGCTTCAACCTCGTTCAACACAAGCAGATCAACAAAGGCGAGGACCTGTTGCACGGCCGTCGCATCAAACGGCGCAGCGGCATATACCACCTTCAAGCCCAAACGCTTTGCCATCTCTGCCGCAACAAGCTGGCCGTTGGTTTCATTCTGGGTCAGGAACGTGTCACCAGGCGAAGCTTCGGCCAGCGCACCACCGATCATTTCGTCGGTAATCGCCTTGTTAGAGCCTGCAAACAGCACGATTTGGTTTTCGCCATCGTCAGCAACCGCAATATTTGCGTGCCCGGTTGAGGTATCGTTCAGCACTTCGATCCGACGCGTGTCCACACCGTATTCCAGCAAACGTTCAACCGTCCATCTGCCATCAGCTCCCACCGCCCCAATGTGGGCCACCCGCGCGGCAGCACGGGCGATGGCAACAGACATGTTGGCGCCCTTACCGCCCAAACCTTGGCTAAAATCGCTTGCGCCCAAGGTCTCTCCTGGTGCGGGTAGATGCGGCACGCGATAGACATTGTCGATGTTGATCGAGCCAAGGTTCCAGACTGCCATCAGCCCACCTTGCACGCAGCGAGAACTGCCATGTTCAAAATATCATTGGCCGTGGATACCGACGAACAAATCTGGATCGATCCACCCACCCCGGCCAGGATCGGCCCGATAACGGTCGCCCCGCCCATCTCTTGCATCAGCTTGACCGAAATGCTGGCCGAATGGCGCGCCGGAACAACAAGGATGTTGGCCGGTCCAGTCAAACGCGAGAATGGGTAAGCCGCTTGCGCCTGTGCATTCAGGGCGACATCAACGGTCATCTCGCCCTCGTATTCAAAATCCACACCGCGCTCATCCAGCACAACCGGTGCCTTGTGCATCTTTTCGGCCCGCTCCGACACGGGATACCCGAATGTCGAGAAGCTCACGAAAGCCACGCGTGGTTCCAGCCCCATGTTACGGGCAACCACGGCTGCTTGCTCTGCGATGTCAGCAAGATCCTCTTCATCCGGCCACTCATGCACCAGCGTGTCCGTGATGAATACGATGCGCCCTTTATGAATAAGCGCTGTAACACCTGCAGCCTTGCTTTTTTCGTCCACATCAAAAACGTGTCCGATCCGGTCCAGAATGTGCGCCGATTTGCGTGTCGCACCGGTCACGATGCCATCCCCATGCCCGTGCGCCAGCATGAGCGCTGCAAAAACATGACGGTCCCTTGCCGCGAGCCGGTGGATGTCCTGCCGGTCAAACCCACCGCGCTTCAGGCGGTCATAGAGATGAGACTTGTATGCATCGAGATGAGAGATGTTCGCTGCATTCACCACTTCCAGTTCGCGCACGGCGTCCCCAAGGCCCGCCTTCTCGAGCTTTTCTTTAACGTCATCCTGACGACCGACAACAAGCGCTTTGCCAAATCCATTGCGCTGATACATGACTGCAGCGCGCAACACCCTTGGATCGTCGCCTTCAGCAAAGATCATGCGCGCTTGGGCCGCACGCGCCCGAGCGTTGATGCCCGTCAGGATACTAGCCGTCGGATCCATGCGGGACTTCAGGCTAAGTTCATACGCGTCCATGTCGATGATCGGACGACGAGCTGCACCTGTATCCATCCCGGCTTTGGCGACGGCAGGTGGAATGCGGTGGATCAAACGCGGGTCAAAAGGGGTCGGGATGATGTAATCACGACCGAAGGACAACGATTTGCCATAGGCCAACGCGACTTCGTCCGGTACATCCTCGCGCGCCAGCGCAGCAAGCGCATGGGCACACGCAATCTTCATCTCGTCATTGATGGCGCGGGCGTTGATGTCCAAGGCACCGCGGAACAAGTACGGGAAGCCAAGCACGTTGTTGACCTGGTTCGGATAGTCACTGCGCCCGGTCGCAACGATCGCATCCATCCGCACTTCATGCGCCTCTTCGGGCGTGATTTCAGGATCGGGATTGGCCATGGCAAAGATGACCGGATTGTCCGCCATGCTTTCAACCATCGCCGGAGTCACCGCCCCTTTGACGGACACACCCAGAAATACGTCTGCGCCTTTCATGGCGCTCTCGAGCGTGCGCAGTTCAGTTTTTACTGCGTGGGCTGACTTCCACTGGTTCATCCCCTCGGTCCGGCCTTGGTAGATAACGCCCTTGGTGTCGCAAACGATGCAGTTCTCGTGCCGCGCACCCATGGATTTCAGCAGCTCAATGCAAGCAATCCCCGCAGCACCTGCCCCGTTCAGAACAATCTTCACATCCTCAATCTTCTTGCCCGAGATGTGCAGCGCATTGATCAACCCAGCCGCGCAAATCACCGCGGTTCCATGCTGATCGTCGTGGAAGACCGGGATATCCATCTCTTCCTTCAGACGCTGTTCGATGATGAAGCATTCGGGCGCCTTGATGTCTTCAAGGTTGATACCGCCGAAGGTCGGACCCATCAACTTGACCGCTTGGCAGAAGGCATCGGGGTCTTCGGTGTCCAATTCGATGTCGATGG
>NZ_JBYNDP010000147.1:0-8516 GCF_059783535.1 Tateyamaria sp.
TTCCCGACGGATGGCATCGCGCCCGGCGATACGTATGTCTGTACCGGCAGCTATACCGTGACCGTTGGCGATGTTGATCTAACGTCGGTGACGAACCTAGCATCAGCAACGGATGGCACCACCACATCCCCGCAAGTGACAGAAACCATTCCCAATGCCGGCACGCCGGCATTGGATGTGACCAAGGAACTGGTTCAGGTCACTGATGCCACCGGCGCCACCGTGCGGACGGGCGGGTTCGAAACGGTCGGTGATCGCCTGTTCTATCGGTTCACTGTCACCAACTCCGGCGGCTTGGCCTTTGTAAATGACGTTGTGGTCAACGACGCGCTTCTCGCGGCGCCGTTGGTCTGCTTCACCAGCACAGGCGCTGACCCCGATTTCCGACCCGGTGAAACGGTGACCTGTGAAACCGACCTTCTGCAGTCATATGAGGTCACCCAAGAGGATCTGGACGCGGGCGAAGTCTTTAACGAAGCCATCGCTGAAACAAGTGCATCCGGTCTGACTGCGCCGGTGATCTCGGACGTTTCAAGCGTGACAACGCCTGCCGCAAGCGATCCAATGATCGAGTTGGTGAAATCTACCGCTGCACCGTCATTCGCCAATGTGGGCGACACGATCACATTCGACTTTGTACTGAGCAACACGGGCAACCAGACGCTGACAGATGTGAGCGTAACGGACCCGTTGATCCCGGCGCTGGTTTGCGAAGCTGGCACGTTGGCACCAGGCGAAGATCTGACCTGTTCTGGTGACTACTTGGTGACGCAAGAGGACGTTGATAACGGCACTCTCAGCAACACGGCCACGGCAGAGGCGATTGATCCAACCGGTACGGCAGTCACGCCAGACACCAGCAGCGTTACTGTTCCTGGACCGCTGACTGAACCACTCAGCCTTGCATTGTCCAAAACCGCCACCCCCACGCCGTTTGGAGCGGTGGGCAGCACGGTTTCTTATGGGTTCGAGGTTGAAAACACGTCACGCTTCACTTTGGCTGACGCAACGGTCACGGACCCGCTGATCCCCGGCTTCAGCTGCGTGATTGACACGCTTGATCCCGGCGCCGTCGACGGGACAAGCTGTGCCGCTCTCTACACTGTGACCCAAGAGGATGTGGATCGCGGGAGCATCGAAAACACGGCCGAAGTCACTGCCCGCGATCTGCTGAACACCCGCACAGTGACGGTCGAGGATATGCTGACCACGGCAGGACCTGCACGCACACCGGCGTTGGAAGTCACCAAGACGGCAGATGTGCCACGCGTAACTCCGGGGTCGACCATCACCTATACGCTGAGGGTGGAGAACGTGGGCAATGTGACTGTTGAGGTCACCGGTATCACCGACACGATGACCCGCATCAACACAGGTGCACCCACGTTCCTGACCACGCCGTTCACCTTCGTGACGGGGGATGCTAATGGCGATGACCTGCTCGATGTGGATGAGGTCTGGGAGTATTCCGCGACCTACGTGCTCTCTCAATCGGACATCAATGCAGGTGGGGTCAGCAATACCGCGACAGTCACGGCAGATGGGCCTACAGGTACGGGATCGGTCAGCGATACGTCAGACAATGGCAACGACGGTGATGGCAACACGACCGACGATCCAACAGTTGTCGACATCACGTCGAATCCGCGACTGGACGTGACCAAGACAGTTGTGACGACTGGCAGTGAGGCGGGCGACGCAGTCGTCTTCGAAATACGGGCAGCCAATACCGGAAACGTCGATATCTCGGGTCTTGCAGTTGCCGACACGTTGAGCCGTGCCAATGGTGAGGTGATTGGCACGCAGCCCGCGACTCCGGTTGGGGCCATTGCCGATCCGCTGGCACCGGGCAGTTTGGCGGTCTGGCGTGTTTCGTACACCTTGACGACCGAAGATGTGGACGCGGGCGGATTGTCGAACGTGGTTGTTGTGTCGGGCACCGGCCCGGGGCCGGGCAATGTGCCGGTCAGCGACACCGGTGACAACGGCGACGATACCGATGGCAACACCACTGATGATCCAACTGTTCTGACAATTCAGCCGATGCCTGAGCTGGTGGTGACCAAAACCTCTGGCAGCCAGACCGTTGAACCAACCGCGCCAGGTGAAACCGTCACCTTCGACATCCTGATCGAAAACCTCGGCAACGTGACCCTGCGCGATCTGGTGTTCACCGACACGCTGACGCGGTTGGATGGGACGACTCTCGCCCCTGATACGCCGCCGCTTGCGGGATTTGCCGAACTGGGGGCGGGTGAAACAACAACTGTTAGCGTGGCCTATACGTTGACGCAAGAGGATTTCGACGCGGGCGGGATCCAGAACATCTTTGCCGCGACCGGCAACGATCCACTGGGTTTGCCAGTGACGGACAGTTCGGACGATGGGGACGATACCGATGGGAACGTGTTGGATGATC
Organism: Tateyamaria sp.; assembly: GCF_059783535.1. Classification (NCBI taxonomy): domain Bacteria; kingdom Pseudomonadati; phylum Pseudomonadota; class Alphaproteobacteria; order Rhodobacterales; family Roseobacteraceae; genus Tateyamaria; species Tateyamaria sp. The sequence goes on from NZ_JBYNDP010000147.1 coordinate 2,420, forward strand.
CGACTCTGATTCCGATTGCAGCGGTTCCGACGGTTGTTCTGACAAAGACGGCGAATGTGCCGACGCGCGTCTCGGGATCGGTCTTTGAGGTCCTCTTTACCATCACGTTAGAAAACACCGGTAACGTGACGCAAGCCGATCTGGTTTTGACCGACGACATGACGGCTTTCGTCGCGCCATCGACGCTTGTCACCGTGGGGGCACCGGTTGCCTCGGGCTTTACCACTGGAGGCGCCAATGGCGCGTTTGATGGGCAGACGGACACTAACACGCTAAGCGCAGGGACGTCGCTGGCCCCAGGTGAAACGGCTACTGTCACGATCGCAGTGCAATATGACACAGCAGCCGGATCACCCTCAGGGACCAACACGGCGTCGCTGACATCCGACCGGATCACCGCTGCTGTGACCGCATCCGCCGCCGTTGCCAGCAGTGAGCCGACATCGGACATCGTGGCAACAAAGCGCGCGACCAACAGTGGCGTCTTGCAGCGCGGTTCGGTTGTGACCTTCGAGCTGACCTTTGAAAACAGGAACACCACTGCAGAAAGCGGGCTGACACTCGTGGATCAATTGCCACCAGGCCTTCTGTTCCTTCCAGGGTCGGCAACGTTCAACGGCGCATCGACGCCTGAACCGGTGATGAATGGTCGTTCTGTCATGTGGCCGGACCAGACACTTGCTCCGGCAGAGGTGGTGACGATCCGCCTGAGTGCTCGACTGACAGGTGGGGCGGGCGAATACATCAACCGCGCATTCGCTCTTGGACCGACAGGCGCGCGCGAGTCAAACACCGCAACTGCGGCGATACGGGTCACACCCGAGGCGGTCTTTGATTGCGGTGACATCATCGGCAAGGTCTTTGATGATGTGAATGGCGATGGATATCAGGACCCGCCCGAGACGCTAAGGCGTCTGGCCAATTCCTATGCGGCGCAGCGGGCGCTTGAGAAACTGACGCCTGCCGAAATCAAGGCCGATGGTGGTGAGCCGGGCCTGCCTGGCGTGAAACTGGTAACGCCGCGCGGCGACATTATCACGACGGACAAGTACGGGCGCTTCAACGTCCCCTGTGCCTTGCTGCCTGATGGTTCAATCGGGTCGAATTTCCAGCTGAAGCTGGACGATCGGACCTTGCCCACAGGCTACCGTGTAACGACGGAAAACCCGCGCGTGATCCGCGTGACAGCAGGCAAGCTGGCCGAGCTGAATTTTGGTGCGCGGCTGGGCAATCTGGTCGAGATTGACCTGACGGCCGGGGCCTTCTCGGGGGACGGGCCAAATGCAGCTCTGATCAAGGGCCTTGAGGGTTTGGTCGAACAAATCCGGCAAGAACCTTCCGCCATCCAGCTTCGATACTACCGCGGTGACGAAAGTGTTGAGACGGCGCGTACTCGTCTCAGGGCCACCGAAGATGCCTTGCGACAGGCGTGGCGGGGCAGGGGGACCTATCGGCTTGATGTCGACCGGTCCGTCCGGCGGTTGCAGTGAGGGGTGCGGACATGAAACGGTTTATCGCAACATCCGCCCTTCTTCTTGGTAGCTCAGCGCTGCCCGCACTTGCGCAGGATGGCGGGTTTGTCATCACTCTGAACGGGGACAAGGTGGCAGGTGACGACCCTGCGCTCGAACGCCAGATCAAAAAGGTGGACGAGGTGCTGGAACAGGCAGACGTCCGGGTTCAGTACGACGGGCTGGATGTGACGCCGCGCCTTGATCTGGAAATTGAAGGGGCGGATGGTCAGCGGCGTGCAGGCGACAGCGTGACACTAAAGTCTGCACTAAATTACCCCGGGTTTGTGACGCGCGGTGAGGTTCTGATCGTGGATCAGAATGCACGTGGCGGCCCCGAAACCCTTGGACGCTACGACATATCACCAAATGGTCAGGTGACCGTCACAGTTCCCGAGGTTGACAATATTGTCGCCGTTCACCGCGTTTACGATGCCAATGGCAGATACGATGAAACTGCGCCGTTATTCTTGAGCCGTGGCGACGATCGCGCGCTCGAAGACGGGGTGGAAGACGGCAATGATGCGACGACCCGCCGCCGTATTCCAGTGCATGGTGGCGCCGTTACCGTATCAGGAAGCAGCGTGGCACCTGGTGCGCAGGTCACGACGCTGGGGGAAATTGTGCAACCTGACCCGTCCGGGGCGTTCGTCATTCAACGTATTCTGCCACCGGGGGACTATGCAATCGGAGTGCAGGTGCAAGGCCCTGGCGCTGTGCCGGTTGATGTGGTGCGCGAGGTCGAAGTTCCGCGCTCCGAGTCCTTCTATACGGCGCAGATTGATCTGACGCTTGGCTACAATGACAGCGACCTTGATGGGAGCACCTCGTACGAGCGGGGACGCATCGCAGGTTACTTCAATGGTCGGTATGCCAATGGGGTCGAATTGACGGCCCAAGTTGACACCGGTGAAGGCGATCTGAGTGACATTTTCTCGGACTTGGACGAACGGGATCCACGTTCGACGTTCCTGCGGCTTGATCCGGACGATTTGTACCCCACCTACGGCGATGACAGCACGTTGGTTGATGACACGCCGACCTCTGGCAAATTCTATCTGCGGGTCGAGAAAGACAACAACTACGCTGTCTGGGGTGATTGGCGAGCTGACATTGCCAACACGACGTATCTGCGCAATGACCGCACGCTTTATGGTGCGCGCGGGCATCTAGAGTCCCCCAATACAACGTCGCTGGGCGAGCCTGTCTGGCAGTTGGACGCTTATGCCGCGCAGCAGGACACGCTTCCGCAACGCGACGTGTTCCGTGGCACAGGTGGGTCGGTGTATTTCCTGAGCCGTCAGGATTTGACCATCGGATCGGAAACACTGTTGGTGCAGGTGCGCGATGCAACCACCGGGCGCGTGATCTCAACGCAGTCTCTTGTGGCGGGGCGCGACTACTCGATCAATTACATCCAGGGCATCATCACCCTTAGCGAGCCACTGCAATCCGGCACCGGGTCCAACGGTCTGGTTGTGACGGATGTCGGCGGTGCCGCTGATGTCAATCTGGTGGCGCAGTATGAATTCACCCCGGATGCTGGCGACATTGACGCGTTTTCCTACGGTCTGCGTGGGGAGGTTTGGGCGGCAGATCGTTTCCGTCTGGGTGCCACCGTCCAGAGCGAAGAAACCGGGCTTGGTACACAGGATTCCTACGGTCTCGATCTGCGCTACCAGTTGAACGAGGACACGTATCTGAGTGCAGAATACGCTTGGTCGGATGGACCGGGCTTTGGGTTTGATACATCGACCGATGGCGGGCTTGTGTTTGATGAAACACCCGCTAGCGGTGGTCGAGGCGATGCCTACAAGATTGAGGGCCGCGCAGCCCTTGGTGATCTGGGGCTAGCTGCCGAGGGTTCGATCAGTGCTTATTTCGAGGAAAGGTCCGAGGGGTTCACGACCCTCGACTATTCAACCACTGCGGATGAAACCTTGTGGGGCGTTGCGTTGGATGCCGAGGTGTCCGAGCGGCTGAGCATCGCTCTTTACTTTGACAGCTTCAAACAGGATGGAGGCAAAACGGACCGCGAGGGTGGGATCGAAGCCGAGTACCTTCTGACGGATCGTGTGACCCTTGGATTTGGACTTGAGAATCTGGACCGGGAGGGTGTCTCCGGTTCGGGTGACGGGCAGCGGACCGACGCTGTCGTCCGTTTGACCTACAAGCCCAACGACAATCTGACGTGGTACGTCTACGGACAAGAGACGCTGAGCCTTTCGGGCACGCTTGAGGAAAACGACCGGATAGGTGTCGGGGGCAGTTACCGTTGGGCCGAGACATGGGAAATCGAGGGCGAACTTTCCGAAGGGGATGGCGGCACAGGGGGTCGCATTCTGCTGAGGAATGATCGCGGAGAAGCGGGGAACACCTATTTCGGTTACGAGCTTGATCCGAGCCGCGAGATTTCGGGTCTGAGCCGCTCCGATACCGGCCGCTCGCGCGGGCGCTTCATCACGGGTGGAGAGCGTCGTGTCAGCGGCACCGTCACGATGTTCGGAGAGAATGCGTTTGACCGCTTTGGTCGCTACGAGAGCCTAACGTCAGCCTACGGTGTTACCTATGAACCAACCGAGCGTCTTTCTTTTGTGACCGCCTTCGAGACGGGCCGAGTGCGCGACAGCGTAAATGGTGACTTCGACCGCTATGCACTGTCCCTGGGCGCGCAGTACCAGAGCGAACAATTTGAAGGTAAGGCGCGGCTTGAGTTCCGGAACGAGGATGGCACCCGCAGTAATTCAGACCGAAACAGCGATACATGGCTGTTTACCGGATCTGGCAGCTACAAGTTGGATGAAAGCCAGCGATTGGTCTTTTATGCCAAGGTATCTGATACCGATGGCAACAGCGGCATTGCGCCTGATAGCGACTTTACCGATCTGTCGTTTGGGTATGCCTATCGTCCGATTTACAACGAACGTCTGAATGTACTGCTGCGCTACCGGTATCTGGACGACAGTTTCGGTCAGCAGGTTGATGGAAGTGACACCCCTGGTCCGGTCCAGCAATCACATGTTTTCAGCGTGGATGCGGAATATGACATCAACAGGTTCTGGAGCATCGGCGGGAAGTTTGGCGCGCGCTTGACCGACAGTGCGGACAGCGTGGATGCCGAATACACGTCGAACGATGCGGTTCTTGCCATTCTCAACACGCGCTGGCACGTGGTCAACAAATGGGATGCTCTGTTTGAATTGCGTGCGCTTGACCTGCGGGATGCTGGAGTGTCCGAAGTGGGTGGTCTCGCCGCGATCTATCGCCACCTGGGCAAGAACGTGAAACTTGGCGTTGGCTATAACTTCACCAACTTCAGTGACGATCTCACCGATCTGACCTTTGACGACAGGGGTGCTTTCATCAACATCGTTGCCAAGTTCTGAGTTGCGGATTTCGGTTCAGATAGCGCAGTTTGCGCAGCGCGTTGGGTTGGGGAAACGGCACTAAACTGCTGGACTGCCTACCTGTTTACCGAGAAAGCAAACCGGGTTTTGCTTCTGTTGTGCAGCACGGTCTCCACTTAGGATCGTCGTGCACTAAACCGTTCACGTTCAGCGTCCATGGCCGCGCGCCATTCGGTTCTCAGGACGTCCATGCGGCGGGGGATCTTGTCAATCAGCACCTCTGCCGCGACGATGCGTTCACTGCGGAAGTACCGAAAGGCCTGTCGGAGTTCACACCATGCCGCCACGATCCGGCCCGCATCGCGGTAGCCGATCAGAAGGGGCCAAATCACACGGTCGGTCGTGGCCCCGGTACTGTCGGCATATGTCAGAGCGATCTTATGTCGCTGGCGGATGGCCATGCGGATGTCAGAAGCGCTGAGCACCTCCGGGGGTGGTGCTGCGGGGCTTACGTCGGTTGTTGGCTCTACAAAGAAGCTTTTGGTGTCGTCCGGTGCAACTGCGGCGATCTTAGAGATCAGATTTTCGGCAGCGCGGGCGAGTTCTGGCTCGCCCCGTGTTTGCACCCATTGGGCACCAAGCACAGCCGCCTCAATCTCGTCCGCGGTAAGCATGAGCGGGGGCATGTGAAACCCCTGTTCAAGAACATAACCGACGCCTGCCTCGCCCCTGATAGGAACGCGCTGGGCCATCAAGGCGGCGATGTCACGGTAGATGGTGCGCTTGGTCACCTCGAGTTCGGTGCCAATGGCTTCGGCCGAAATCGGACCGCTCGTCCGGCGTAGAATTTCGATGATTTCAAACAATCGGTCGCCGCGTCGCATTTGCGCCTCCATCGGTTGGGGGCAGCGTGCCCCACCCATGCTGACACCATGCTGTCAGCATGATGTCGTTAAACCAGTTGTGCAATCACGAAGACGAGGAGAACACAGATGGAGATCAAGGGAAGTTGCATGTGCGGATCAGTTCGCTTTGCCATTGTGGGGCAACCAAAGATGATGGGTACCTGCCACTGTTCACGCTGTCGTAAGCTGGGCGCGTCGACAATTGTTTTTGTGGAGCGGGAGCAGTTCACGCTGACTGCCGGCGAAGCGTATATCGAGACAGTTCAGCCTGCGCTGCCATTCATCTATCATCGTTCGTTCTGCCGGAAGTGCGGCACATCTTTGGGTGAGCCGC
>NZ_JBYNDP010000148.1:0-8504 GCF_059783535.1 Tateyamaria sp.
GTGCGCCCAAGCCCGATGCGGCTGGGCAGTGAGATATAAAAGGCGCCGGAACCTGGGAACGAAGAGTGAGCTTCGATCGTTTCGCGAGTCAATACATCTCAATCGGTATAAGCTTCCGGGTACTGTCAAAGTGAAAAAGCCGTCGAATACAGCGCAAACCATTGAAAAAACTGCGACAAACGAGGCTCGGCTTCTAACATCCTTCAAAAACCCGTCTTTTGTCGTAAAAACGGACTTTAGATGTCGAACGTCACCAAGCGCTGTGAAAAGTGGCGATCCCTGAAGGACTCGAACCCTCAACCTGCTGATTAGAAGTCAGCTGCTCTATCCAGTTGAGCTAAGGGACCGCTGACGTTGTCATGCCGCAGCGCGAGCCGCAGGGCAAGTATTCAAAGTTGCCGTGTCATGAAAACGCTGAGCGGATCCTCAACATAGCCGCCAAAGGGGGGACACTCGATGAACCCGTGCGCCGAATAAAGTGCCCGCGCAGGCGCAAACATATCCGCCGACCCAGTCTCAAGACTGACTTTCATCAGACCGATGGCACGTCCGTGATCCAACAAAGCGTTGAGCACAGCGCGCGCCACACCACGCCCCCGTGCTTCTGCTGCTGTATGCATGGACTTCAATTCACCATGACCCGGTTCGATGACGGCTATGGCCCCAACACCCAAGACAACGTCACCATCGCGCGCTGCGAACAGTGCTGCGTCGCGCTCCAACAGTTTGTCGGGTTCCAGAACATGGCAGCTTTCTTCGGGCGACGAGGCGCGCATCAGCTCGAAATGGCGCAAAAGCAGCGCCTGTACGTCAGCTTTGGCCGGGGTATCCAATTCGATGGCAATCATCACGGCGAACGTAATGAAGGCGTCGGAAGTTTAAAACCTAAAACATGTCTTCTTCTTCGTCCGACGACGAACCGACGCGCTATCCACAGTTTGAAGGGCGACCTATGAAAAGCCCCCTTCGGCGACAGATCAAAAAAAACGGCGCCTCACTGGGCGCCGTTTCCAGAATTCTTGGACTTCACCCGGATCAGACTTTGCCCTTCCATGGGATCAACCAGTTTTCCAGCTTCCGCATACCGACCTCGATAGCAAAGCCGATAATACCGATAATGATGATGCCTACGATGATGATATCAGTCAGCTGGAATTTCGACGCTGTCACGATCATCTTACCCAGACCGACATTTGCGGCCACAAGCTCGGCAGCGACCACCGTGCCCCAACACACACCCATCGCAACCCGCGCACCGGTGAAGATGTCAGGCAACGAGTTGGGGACAATCACCTTTGACAGGATCTGCCGCTTCGACGCGCCCAGCGAATAGGCCGCATGAACCTTGGAAATGGCAACACCGGACACACCTGATCGCGCAGCGATAATCATGATCCATAGGGCCGCCAGGAACAGCAGGACAACCTTGCCGACCTCGCCAATCCCAAACCAGATGATGATCAGTGGGATCAATGCAAGAGGTGGGATGGGGCGCATGAACTCGACAATCGGGTCAAACCAGCCCCGCGCCCAGCCTGTCAGACCCATTGCGTAGCCGATCGGAACACCAACAACTGCACCGATAAGAAAACCCAAAACAACCCGCTTCAGTGAAAACCAAGTATGCTCCAGCAGCGTGTAGCCCTGATAGCCTTCCTGATTCAGCCAGATGAAGCGCTGGAACACGACTTCGGGCGCAGGGAGATAAAGCCGGGCCATCCGCAGTCCAACGGCAGGTTCAAAGGTCGGCGTGCCTTTGTCCGTCAGTCCAATCGTCCCCTCATCCACTCTGATCGACTCACCCGGTGCAATGGGCTGGCCATTAATGGCAACAACAGTTGAACCGTCTCTCTTTGACACTTCGTCATTGGCCCAGACATTGACCACCTTGAACGAATAGCGGGCAACAGTCAGGCTGTCGTTCTTGGCAAATCCGTCACCCAGCTCGACGTCAGCAGGATCAGGCTCGCGGCCAGGGTTGCCTTCGTCGTCAATGGTCTGCTGAATGTCTTCGCGATACACCCGCATGGTCACAGTTGCGTCGTCGGTTGTACCGTCTTCCAACTGCGCGGTGTAGGTAAAGGTCATATCACCAGAAAACGGGCCCGGAAACTTTGGCAACGGGATGGCTGAGTTGGTAAACGCCACCCACAACCAGAACACCGTAATGACCGAGATGACGGACGCCACCCGGTTCGCAGTGATCGCGCTTTCATCACCGAAGGTGACGGTTTTCAGTTTATTGAAGCCCTTCTTTTCAAAGGCGCTTTTGAACACAACCTTTGCAATGAAGAACGATCCGAAAAAGGCGCCGACGTAAAGCGCAAGAACAAGTAACCCGGTCATGCGTTTTCCTCCGTCCGGCCCATAATCTCTTCTTCCATGTTCCAGATCATTTCGAGGATCTCTTCCCGCGTCGGCGCATAGTCTTTGTGCTTTTTGACTTCACGCAGGTCGTTGCCGACACCCATATCGGCAAACGGCAGGCGATACTCCTTGTGCACGCGACCGGGGCGCGGTGCCATAACCAGCAAGCGTTCACCCAGCAACAACGCCTCTTCAACCGAGTGCGTGATCAGAATGATCGTCTTGCCTGTGTCCTTCCACAGATCAAGGACAAGGCTCTGCATCTTTTCGCGGGTCAGCGCATCCAGCGCGCCCAGCGGTTCGTCCATCAGGATCACGTCCGGGTCATTGGCCAGACAACGGGCCAGGGCCACACGCTGCTGCATCCCGCCTGACAGTTCGTAAACCGCCTTTTCTTTGAAGTCCTGCAGACCGACAACATCAAGAAGATGCTCAACCTTCTCTTTGCTCTCGGCGCGGCTCATACCCTTCATGTCGGGACCAAAGCTCACGTTGTCCCGCACGCTCATCCATTCGAACAACGCGCCCTGCTGGAACACCATTCCACGCTCAGGGCCGGGGCCGTGCACCACTTCTTCGTTCAGCTGAATGTTGCCTTCAGTCGGGGCCAAGAACCCCGCCACGATGTTCAAAAGCGTAGTCTTGCCACAACCCGAGGGGCCAAGCACGCTCATCAGTTCGCCGGACTTGATGTCCAGCGTCACGTTCTTCAACGCCTGCACATGACCGCCATTCGGCAGATCAAAGCGCATCGAAATATCATTTATGAGAAGTCCAGACACCCGGATCCCCCTCTTGCCAAGATGGGACGCTCTGTCTTCAGAGCGGAAAAGGGGTGGGCACTATGCACCAGCGCCCACCCCCGAAAAACGACGTGATTAGTTGGCGGAAGCCAGCGGATCTGCGTTCACGTTGTCAGTGTAGGACGCTTTCGCCGCATCTATGGACCCGGCCGAAACAAACACGTCTGCAACACCCTTCATAAAGGTTGCTGCATTGCCACCCAGCCATGCATTGCTCAACTGGTCTTCGACCGTTGGAAACACAAAGGTGGACAACGTGGCCGCCGCGTCATCTTCAGACATACCGGCGTCTTTCGCGATCACTGGAAGCATCTTGGCGTGGTTGGCTTCATCGGCCCACATCGCGTTGGCAGCTGCTGTCACCGCCAGGAATTGCGACACAAGCTCGCCTTCCTGAGCGACAAAAGATGTTGGACCGGTTGTCGCGTCGAAAACCAGGATGCCCAGCTCGGTTTTTTCCGCACCGGTCAGCAGAACGTTGCCCGAGTTCAGCATGCGGCGCAGCGCACCGCCCCAACCACAGGCCATGTCAACAGCACCCTGGCTCAGCGCAGCTTCACCTTCCTGTGGCGCCATGTCGACGACCTCAAGGCTGTCGAGGGAGACGTTGAAGTGCTCCATCTGCTTTAGGAAACCATAGTGGGCAGCGGTGCCCAGCGGAACGGCAACTTTCTTACCGGCAAGCTCGCCTGCACTGTCTTTGTCGATTTCGAGGTCGGCGCGCACAACGCAGTTGTCGTTGTCGGCATAGGACACGGCCACATCCAGCACCTGCAGGTCCTGACCGGCAGAGGTCGCGACCACGAAGGGTGGGATACCCTGGCTTACAGACAGTTGAACGTCACCAGACGCCATGGCTGCCGACATTGCGGTGCCTGTGTCGAAGCTCACCCAGTTGATCTTGGTGCCGCCCATGGCTTCTTCATACATGCCGGTTTCTTTGGCGAACTGGAACGGCATCGGCCACTCCAAGAAGTAGGCAACCGTGATTTCACCACCGTGGCCTGCTGCCACGGCGCCCTGTGCGCCCGCCAGCATTGCAGTGGCTGCCACAGCACCCATCAGCTTTGTCTTGAATGTCATCTTAGTACTCCCGTGTTTTCCACGAGCCCGCTGGCTCGCCTTTGGATCATGTCGGGCGGTGTTCCGCCTCTGGTCGCACGCGGCCTGCCGCGGCGCTGGCGTGATCCGAGCCGATAATCTCGCCCGGATCAACGTAAAATCGGGACTTCTGTCATAATTTTGTGCAGGTGAACCAAGTCTTTCGGATTCCCAAATTCCTGACAGCACCATGAAAACAAGGGGATTTCGAACGACTCTCCTGCAAAGATATGGCCAAAACCACATCAACTGGCTTTACTTGTCGTTATAAACTGGCCCTACTGTTGTGACCAGATTCTCAGCGATTGTGCACTTCAGCAAGCTTGATTGGCCCTTTGTTTCATGGGCCGCACTCTCTCTCGAAAGGTTGACCCCATGGACGGTACGTTCAACGAAAACGATATGAGCCGCGTGATCGAAGCCGACCGCGCAAACGTTTGGCACCATTTGATCCAACACCAACCCTTTTTCACCGGGGCTGATCCTAAGATCATCATCGAGGGCAAGGGCCTGCGTGTCTGGGATCAAAAGGGTATCGAGCACATCGACGCCGTGTCCGGCGGCGTCTGGACGGTCAACGTGGGCTACGGCCGCGAGTCGATGGGTGATGCAGTCCGCGACGCCATCGTGAAAATGAACTTCTTTGGCGGCACCGTGGGCTCGATCCCCGGCGCGCTCTTCGCCGAAAAACTGCTAACCAAGATGCCGGGCTTGGACCGCGTCTACTACGCCAACTCCGGTTCTGAGGCGAACGAGAAAGCGTTCAAGATGGTCCGCCAGATCGCGCACAAGCGCTACGGAGGCAAAAAGCACAAGATCCTCTATCGTGACCGCGACTACCACGGGACCACCATCGCCTGCCTATCCGCCGGCGGACAGGACGAGCGCAATGCACAGTACGGGCCATACACGCCCGGCTTCATCCGCGTGCCGCACTGCCTCGAATACCGCAAGCACGAACAGGACGGCGCGCCTGACGCGAACTACGGTGAATGGGCAGCAAACCAGATCGAGGAGATCATCCTGCGCGAAGGCCCCGACACTGTGGGTGCGCTCTGCCTTGAACCCGTCACCGCTGGCGGCGGCGTGATCGTACCACCCGAAGGCTATTGGGAACGGGTGCAGGAGATTTGCAAGAAGTACGACATCCTGCTGCACATCGATGAAGTCGTCTGCGGTGTGGGTCGCACCGGCACTTGGTTCGGCTATCAGCACTACGGCATCAAACCGGACATGGTGACGATGGCCAAGGGCGTCGCGTCGGGCTACGCAGCCATCTCTTGCCTTGCGACAACCAACGAAGTCTTCGACATGTTCAAGGACGACACCACCGATCCGATGAACTATTTCCGCGACATTTCCACCTTCGGCGGCTGCACGGCTGGCCCCGCGGCAGCGCTCGAAAACATGCGGATCATCGAGGATGAGAACCTGCTCGAGAACACGACGCAGATGGGCGACTACATGCTCGACAAGCTGGCGGAGCTGAAAGACAAGCACGCCGTCATCGGCGACGTGCGCGGCAAGGGTCTGTTCCTCGGCGCCGAGCTGGTCAAGGACCGCGACAGCCGCGACCCGGCAGATGAAAAAATGGTGCAAGCCGTTGTCGGCGACTGCATGAAGCAAGCCGTGGTGATCGGGGCGACCAACCGTTCGCTGCCCGGCAAAAACAACACGCTCTGCTTCTCACCGGCACTGATCGCGACCAAGGACGACATCGACCAAATCGTAGGCGCCGTAGACGGCGCGCTGACACGCGTGTTTGGCTAATCAAACTCAAAAAGCTTGAATGAAAGGCGGGGACACCCCGCCTTTTTTTGGACAGCAACGCGCGCCCGGTGAACAACACGGCGCAAAGAGCGGCAGGTGAGTGAACAACCCCGGTCAATACCACGTGAAGGCGATCAGACCGCCCCTGTTCCTCTTGTTTTGAACAACCGCAGATATACCTTCAATCGATAACAAAAAATAAGCGCCAGCGCATGGCGCCAGACTAACTGGAGGAATTTATGACTGCTTTGCTCAAACTGAAGGGTGTCAAAGCCCTTGCCTTCGCCGGTGCCATCGGCCTCGTTGGATCCATTGCCTCGGCCCAAGACAAGAGCGACTGGCCCGACAGCTTTTCCGTCGGCACAGCCAGCCAGGGTGGCACATACTTCGTGTACGGCGCCGGATGGGCCAACATGGTGTCAGAAGCCCTGGGCATCCCCGGCGGCACCGAAGTCACTGGTGGACCGGTGCAAAACGCAGCGCTGGTGCAAACTGGCGACTTGGACATGGGCATGGTCACCATGGGACCAGCCTTTGACGCCATCAATGGCAACAGCGCACTGGCACCCGGTCTGAAACACGACAAGCTGCGCGCGCTTTTCCCAATGTACAAAACCGGCTTCCACGCCGTAACGCTATCCAGCTCAGGGATCACAAGCTTTGCTGAAATCCCGGACGGTGCCGTTGTGGGCGTCGGTCCGGCGGGCGGCACGCCAGGAACATACTGGCCGCGTATCCTGACCGACATGGGCAAGGATGTTGAGTTCCGAAACGGCGGCGCCTCGGACCTGGCCGGACAACTTCAGGACGGCCTGATCGACGTGATGACGTGGGCCGGTGGTCTGCCGTACCCCGCGTTCAGCCAGCTGGATGCACAGACGGACGTGACATATTTCGGCTTCACGGCTGACGAACAGGCCGCCGTCATCGGCTCGCAACCTGTCGCGGCCTTCACCATCCCGGCTGACATCTATCCATCCCTGCCTGAAGAGCAGCTGAGCGTTTCCATGTGGAACTTCGCAGTCGGCAACGCCGATCTGCCGGAAAGCCTGGTCTACGAAGTTGTCAAAACGGTCATGACCAACAACGCCAAGATGGTCGAAATCCACAAATCGGCGGTCGAAACGCTGCCCGAGAACTTCGACAAGAACACCTTCATTCCCTGGCACCCCGGCGCCGTGCGTTGGTTCGAGGAAAACGGGTTCGACATCCCGGACGAGCTTGAGGGCTAAGGCCCGAACGCCGATTGACATCGCATGCGCACCCTGTCTGATGGCAGGGTGCGTCTTTGCATGTGCCGAGGGATACGAAAATGACCGACACGCAAGCCGCTTCTGACATCAAGTTGCCTTCAGAGGTCGACAATTCGCCAGACCTGCAAAACACAACATGGCTGGCGAAAGTCGGTTTTTTACTTTGCGCGCTCTACAGTGCTTGGCACCTCTACGTGTTGAACATTGCCCCGCTGGAAACATGGGCGTTTCGGATAATGCACGTCGCAGGGGCATTGATTCTCGGCTTCGTACTAACTTCCGCGCTGTCCGTCCGCCCGGCACAAGAGGGAGGTCCATCCAGTCGTCTTCCGCGTGCCTTGGGCGCCGTCTCGCTTGTCGCTACATCCCTTGCGCTCGGTTCCGTTTTTGCGGCCATATGGTTCTTTGAACCCGGGCAATCGGCTCCACCTGAATGGACCTTGGCCATCTTTGGTTGGACTTTGGCGGGTGGAACGCTGTTGGCAGTGGCAACGGGCTGGCTGTATCCTGCACGCCAAAATCAACTCACGATCTCGGACATCGCACTGATCGTCGCCACGTTGGCGAGCTTCGGGTTTGTCTTGTTCAGCCTCGATACACTGTCTCTGCGCCTACGCGCAGGCACCCCATTTGCAGATCCGAATAATGGCTGGGCAGCCTTTGTTGTTGTCGTGTTGATTGCAGAGATGACGCGACGGGTGGCCGGCATGGCGCTGGTCGTCATCGCCCTTGTATTTGTGATCTACGCATTCATGGGTCCGTGGATGCCCGGTTTCCTTGAACATCGCGGCTATGACGCCAAGCGCTTCTTCACCTATGTCTTTACGGACAACGGCGTGTTGGGCCCAACGACCGCGGTGTCGTCAACCTATATCATCCTGTTCATCGTCTTCGCCGCCTTCCTGCAAAGCTCCAAGGTTGGCGACTACTTCGTGAACTTCTCCTTCGCTGTTGCGGGACGTGCGCGCGGTGGCCCGGCCAAGGTATCGGTGCTGGCCTCTGGCCTCATGGGCATGATCAACGGCACGTCGGCAGGCAACGTAGTGTCCACCGGCTCACTGACCATTCCGCTGATGAAGAAGGTGGGCTACCGCCCTCAATCGGCTGGCGCAATCGAAGCGGCCGCCTCCACCGGCGGACAGATCATGCCACCGATCATGGGCGCCGGCGCCTTCATCATGGCCGAGATCACCGGCATTCCGTACACGGA
>NZ_JBYNDP010000149.1:0-8472 GCF_059783535.1 Tateyamaria sp.
GAGGATATCCGCCATTTGGGTCGGCCAGTCATCCGGTTTTCAGATGCGCTTTGGGTGGACCTCAAGCAAATCCGGTCATTCCTGTTCACCAACATGTATCGCGCCCCGTCGGTGATGGTGGAGCGCGAACGCGTGACCCGTATTATCAATGACCTCTTCCCGCTGTTCCTGTCCAAACCTGACCTGCTACCCGCAGAATGGCGTCGAAACTTGGATGCACGGGATGAGGTGGCGCTGGCCCGCAGTGTTTCGGATTACATATCGGGCATGACAGACCGATTTGCCCTGCAGGAACACACCCGCCTGATCGGGTAGTCATGCTTGACGCTTGGGGTGCGCGTGATACACCCCGCAAATCACTCAAATTGATAGGCTGGTCACTCCTCCCATGAACCTTTTTGCCGATATTCGCGCCCTCGTGCTGACCAACCTTGCCGCCATGTCCGAGGCGGGCGAATTGCCTGCCGATTTGGCGACAAACAATGTTGCCGTCGAACCACCACGCGATGCGGCACACGGCGATATGGCAACCAATGCCGCGATGGTTCTGGCAAAGCCCGCGAAGATGAAGCCGCGCGACATTGCTGAAGCGCTGGCAAAGCGTCTGGCAGAAGATGACCGCATCACCAGCGCAGACGTGGCAGGACCGGGGTTTCTGAACCTGCGACTTGCGCCGTCGGTCTGGCAGGGTGTTGTTGCTGCCGTGTTGCAGGCTGGAACGGACTATGGGCGGTCTGATTTGGGCGCGGGCCAAAAGGTCAATGTTGAATACGTGTCTGCTAACCCAACGGGGCCACTGCATGTGGGTCACACGCGGGGGGCTGTGTTTGGGGACGCGCTAGCCTCGCTGCTGGACTTTGCAGGTCATGACGTCACGCGCGAATACTACATCAATGATGGCGGCGCGCAGGTCGATGTGCTCGCCCGATCTGTTTACCTTCGCTATCTCGAAGCGCACGGGCAAGAGGTTGCATTTGAGGATGGCACATATCCCGGCGACTACCTGATCGGGGTTGGTGAAGCGCTCAAAGACAAGGTCGGAGATGTCTTTGTTGGCAAGGGTGAACAGTTCTGGCTGGCTGAGGTACGGGAGTTCGCGACCGAGGCGATGATGGATCTGATCCGTGACGATCTGGCTGCACTTGGTGTGGAAATGGATGTCTTCTATTCCGAAAAGTCGCTTTACGGCACGGGCCGGATCGAGGCGGCGCTGGATGATCTGCGGGGCAAAGGCCTGATCTACGAAGGTGTGCTGGAGCCGCCCAAGGGCAAAAAGCCTGAGGATTGGGAACCGCGGGAACAAACCTTGTTCAAGTCCACAGATCATGGCGATGACGTCGATCGTCCCGTTATGAAGTCTGATGGATCGTGGACCTATTTCGCCCCCGACATTGCCTACCACTACGACAAGGTACAACGCGGCTTTGATGCGTTGATCGATGTGTTCGGTGCGGATCACGGCGGGTACGTCAAGCGCATGAAAGCGGCGGTTAGCGCGCTGTCGGATGGCAAGGTGCCGCTGGACATCAAGCTGACGCAGCTGGTGAAGCTGTTCAAGAACGGGCAGGAGTTCAAGATGTCCAAGCGGGCAGGGACCTTTGTGACCCTGCGCGACGTGGTGGACGAGGTCGGCCCCGACGTGACCCGCTTCATGATGTTGACGCGTAAGAACGATGCGATGTTCGATTTCGATCTGGATGCTGCCCTTGAGCAGTCCAAGGAAAACCCGGTGTTCTATGTGCAATACGCGCATGCGCGGGTGAAGTCGGTTCTGCGCAAGGCGACCGAGGCCGGTATCGTGGTGGATGACGCGACGCTGGCCGCGTCTGACCTGACCAAGCTGGATCATGAGGCTGAATTGGCCCTTGCCGCCAAGCTGGCGGAATGGCCGCGGCTGGTTGAAACCGCTGCGCGGACGAATGAGCCGCACCGGATTGCCTTCTACCTCTATGACCTCGCGGGTGTGTTCCACGGGCTGTGGAACCGGGGGAATGACCTGCCTGAATTGCGCTTTCTGCAGGACGATCCCGCAACCTCTCAGTCAAAAATCGCGTTGGCGCGTGCCTCCGCCGTTGTAATTGCAGCGGGCCTTGGTATTCTTGGGGTGAAACCAGCCGAAGAGCTGCGTTAACGTCCCGCCAATAGGGGCACACAGGCACATATCCCAAGGCGCGCCACCGGGCGGGCAAAACCAACAAGATGACTTGCGCGGGCATGTATCCGTGCGGGCAACGAGGCTACAGATGGCAGATATGCACTATTCCCAAGACATGGGTCACGGGGGCTATGATACGCTCCAAGAGGCGTCAATGCCGCCGTCAAACATGCTGAAAAACCTTACGAATTTCGCAGGTGCTGCTGTTTCGCTTGCGTTGATCGCGGGGGTCTCGGTTTGGGGCTACAAGCTGGTGATGCGGGATGTTTCCGGCATTCCGGTTGTGCGCGCTGCCGAAGGTGAGATGCGTGTGCGTCCCGAAAATCCAGGCGGCCAGCTGGCTCGGAACACTGGCCTTGCGGTGAACGAAGTGGCTGCCGCTGGCGAAGCATCTGGCCCGGTGGATCAGGTCACACTGGCTCCGCGCCCTGTCGATCTGACCGAAGAAGATCAGCCGATCGCCGCTCAAACGGTGGCGCCCGTGCAACAGCCCGAACCGTTGGACGTGGCAGCCAGCCTCGAGGCCGCTCCGGTCGATGTGGCGACCGCGCTGGACGGCGGCGATATTGACGATCTGGTCAGACAATTGACAAGCGGCGCCGAGACTATTGAGGCCGACGCAGCCGAAGTGGAGCCAGTGCTGGCCAGTGTAACAACCGCTGATCTGCCGGAGACGCCCACGCCAGTTCCCGCCGTTGTAAAGGGGCCCGGGCCAAAGGCGTCAAAACGACCGCAGATACGTCCCGCGTCTGCACCGCAGACTGTTGTGCCAGACGCCGCGCCGCGCGCAGAACCGCAGACCAGCGATCTGGACGCGACAACAATCCCCGCGGGGACGCGACTGGTGCAGCTTGGTGCTTTCGACAGCCCGGACGTGGCGCGCTCCGAATGGGACAAGATGCAGGGGCGTTTTGGCGACTTGTTGAGGGGCAAGGACCGGATTGTGCAACAGGCGCAATCCGGCGGACGCACCTTCTACCGCTTGCGTGCCCATGGGTTTGCTGATCTCAGCGATGCGCGGCGCTTCTGTTCGGCCTTGGTCGCCGAAGGCGCGGACTGTATTCCGGTGGTCACACGATGAGCAATTTTGGCGCAACCATCCTCGATGCGGATGGTTTGCGTCTGACGAAGGATGAAAAGGCGTTCTTTCGCGATGCCGACCCGTTCGGCTTCATCCTCTTTGCCCGCAATATCGACACACCTGATCAGGTCTATGGTCTGTGTTCTGAGTTCCGCGATGCGGTCGGACGCGAGGCGATCATTACCATCGATCAAGAAGGCGGGCGCGTGCAGCGGATGCGTGGCCCAACCTGGACCGAATGGTTGCCGCCATTGGATTTCGTGCAATCCGCTGGCGACGACGCTGAACGTGCAATGTACTTGCGCTACAGGCACATAGCGCATGAACTTAAAGCGCTGACAATTGACAGCAATTGCGCGCCGATGGTTGATCTTGTGGTCAAGGAAACCCACGATTTCCTGCGCAACCGCTGCTATGGAACATCTCCGGGCGATATCGCTGCTCTGGGCCGTGCCGCTGCGCAGGGTCACTTGGATGGTGGCGTTCTGCCTGTGGTGAAGCACATGCCGGGGCATGGTCGCACCGATCTCGACAGCCATTATGATCTGCCGCGGGTGGATGTCAGCCTCGACACACTGAGAGAGACGGATTTTGCTCCATTTCGATCGCTCAATGACTTACCGATGGGGATGACAGCGCATGTTGTCTACGAGGCCGTGGATGACACACCTGCAACGCTGTCGGCCGACACGATGGCCCTGATCCGTACTGATATCGGCTTTGACGGGCTGATCATGACGGATGACATCGGGATGAAGGCGCTGAACGGCACACCAGATCAGATTGCGCGTCGCGCGTTGAATGCGGGCTGCGATGTGGTTTTGCACTGCAATGCGCCGCTCGCTGACCGTATCGCCTCCGCCAATGCAGCAGGTCAAATGACGGACGCTGCCCAAACACGGGCCGAGGCTGCTTTGGCGGTACGTCAAACCCCCGACGACATTGACATTGTCGAGCTCAACGCCGAACTTGAGGCGCTTTTGAGCGGGGCAGGTAAAAGCGTGGGGCATGGCTGAAGATACATTCGAGGAAGACCGTATTTCGGTCGCCGACCGCCTTGCGGCGGAGGCGCTTATTGTCGATGTCGATGGCTTTGAGGGGCCACTTGACCTGCTTCTGACGCTCAGCCGCACCCAGAAGGTCGACCTGCGCAAAATCTCTGTGCTCCAGCTTGCCCGCCAGTATCTGGCCTTTGTCGAGAAGGCAAAGCAGTTGCGGCTGGAATTGGCTGCAGACTACCTCGTGATGGCCGCTTGGCTCGCGTTCCTGAAATCTCGTCTGCTCTTGCCGCCTGATCCAACGGAAGAGGGACCATCGGGCGAGGAACTGGCGGCGCATCTGGCGTTCCAGCTTGAACGCCTGCAGGCCATGCGCGACTCTGCCGCCCGACTGATGGCGCGGGACCAGCTGGGGCGCGACTTCTTTGCCCGGGGTCAATCCGAGATGGTGACACGGGTGCGCAAAGTGACGTACACCGCCACACTGCTGGACTTGATGCAGGGCTATGCCCGTATCCGCACGCGCGACGAATTCAGGCCATTTGTCATGGACCGCGACGCCGTATTCACAATGGAACAGGCGCTGGACCGGATGCGCGGCCTCATCGGCTTTGCCGGCGATTGGACCGACATCCTGTCCTATCTGCCCGAGGGCTGGGAGATGGACCCGGCCAAACGCCGATCCGCGACGGCCGCCACCTTTGCCGCCAGCCTGGAACTGGTGAAAGAAGGGCATCTGGAGATCCGCCAGTCCGAGACATTCGCGCCCATTCAGCTGCGCAAGAGAGATGAGCAACGTGACAGAAGCAACTGAAGATCAAGAAGAAAGCCTGTTCGAAGCCCCGCCCATGGCGGAGCAGGAGCGGATGGTCGAAGCAATCCTCTTTGCCACAGCGGAACCCGTCACAACGCGCGAGTTGGAGGCCCGTATGCCGCATGGCTGCGACGCGGCGGAAGCCTTGGTCTATCTGCGCAAACGCTATGAAGGGCGCGGTGTGCAGGTCATGAAGGTCGGCGATGCCTGGGCGATCCGTACTGCCGCTGATCTCGGGTTTCTGATGCAGAAGGAAACGGTGGAAACCCGCAAACTGTCGCGCGCCGCAATCGAGACACTTGCCATCATCGCCTACCACCAGCCCGTGACACGGGCGGAAATCGAAGAGATCCGCGGCGTCAGCGTGAGCCGTGGCACGGTCGATCAACTACTCGAACTGGAATGGATACGGTTCGGGCGGCGTAAGATGACGCCTGGACGGCCTGTGACCTTCGTTGTCACCCAATCTTTCCTCGATCACTTTGGTCTGGAAAATGCCCGCGATCTGCCCGGTCTCAAGGAATTGCGTGCCGCTGGCCTGCTGGAAAATCGACCGCCACCCGGGACACTTCCGGGGCCAGAGACTGAACCGGAAGATGAAAGCGAAGAGGGTCAGTCCGAGCTTTTTGAAGACTGAGAAAAGATTACGTCTGAAATTCGACGCATTTGTCGTTATATTGGACAAAAGCGAGCAGGGCGGAGCAGTCCCATGAATGTAAATCAGATCATCAACATGATCATGCGGATCATCATGCGCAAGGCGATCAACAAGGGTATTGACGCTGGCCTTAACCGTGCCACGCGCGGTCGGCAATCGGCACCGCCGCCGCAGCCTCAATTGGACGATCACAACGACGGCCCGACGCAGGCCGAAGTGCGGGAACAGCGGCGCGCGCGACGTGCAGCGCGTCAGGCGCGACAAGCCGCCAAAGCGGAGCGAAAATAGCTCAACAGCGCGCGGATGCGCCATGAAGGTGGGGAAAACCACCATTGATTGAATAAATTCAGTGCCGTAGCGTAACCCTCATTGTTCTGGGGGGAACTCATTATGGCACATAGTAAGCCCAGCGTTTTTGTTTCTTCAGTTTCATTAGGCGTCACAGTCATCGGCTTGTACGTCATTTTCGTACTGTTCGTCACGATTGGCTTTGGCAGCTACATCTATCGCACGGCATGGCAGGCTGAGCCTGTTGCGCAAACGGCCACGCAAGACAGCCGAGCGTTGGTGTCGGACATCGACAATCTGCTGTTTATCATCAAGCGCGAACAGGATCTGGAACGCGCGAAAACGGGTGTTACGCGGGACATTCAGCTTCACGCCGCCAAAATGTCCGACATCGAGGCCAGGCACAGCCGTTCCTTTGGTGCCATCGCCGTTGCCAAGTCAGCCTTGCGGGCCGAAGTGGATGCGACCCTCGGCAAGCTGTCGGAATACCAGTTTGTGTTGGCTGGACCTCAGCGACTTGTCTATGACGCCACACTCGAATCCTTGCACAGCACCGTGTCATCGACGCCGCCAACACTGCGCGCCAAGACAGCTGACTTGCAGTTACGGACCCTGATGCGGACGTTGGGGGACGGGCTTGAGAAAAGCGACGTCGATCTAGATACAACTGACGGATACACCGGTTTGCATGATGAGACGATCGCAACGCTTGATCTTTTGTCTACGGATGTAGAAACGGCGAACAGCGCCTCGCTCGTCATCAAGGCCGAGAAAGAGGCGATGCAGGCGCAGATTGACGAGTTGCGGGAGCGTTGGACCGGCCACAACAATCAAATCCTGGCCTTGCAGGATACATTGGGCCCGGGCGATCCGGCACGCGCGCGCCTGTCAGCGCTGTCATTGAATTTTCCGATCTTTCCCGACATCCTGATGCGCTTTGTCAGCTTTCCGACCATTTTCCTGACCTTGATCGTGACAATCGCGTCCGGGGGCTTGGGCACAGTCGTCGCCTTCTCACGTCGTTACTATTCGTCAAAAGAGGCGGACACGCTGACCCTGTCGCGGCTGTTTGTAAACGTGGGCGAAGGTATTGCTGCCGCCATCGCCATCTTCCTGTTTTCGGGCGCTGGCATGCTGGCGCTGACACAGGGCAGTGGGCCTGCAAATGATGTCGAACTCAGCCCCTATACGGTGGCCTTCATCGCTTTCTTGTCGGGTTTCATGGCCGAAGATGCCTTTGCCTCCATTCAATCGGCAGGCAAGCGTATCTTCAAGCCGGATTCTCCGGCTCGGCAAAACGGTGAACCGGTGGAGGAACCGGCAAACGGTAACTAGGTGTTTGGCGCAGCGAAGTGCTTGGACAGTTTCAGGCCCTGGCCCTGGTAGTTCGAGGCAATGCCCGCGCCATAGAGCTGTTCAGGCTGCGCCGCCATCCGCTCGTAAATCAGGCGACCGACAATCTGGCCATGCTCCAGTACAAAAGGCGCCTCGTGACAGCGCACTTCAAGCACGCCTCGTGATCCGGTGCCGCCTGCTGCATCGTGCCCGAAACCGGGATCAAAGAAACCGGCATAGTGCACACGGAACTCGCCCACCATGGCCAGGTAGGGGGCCATTTCGGCAGCGTAGTCGGGCGGGATGTGGACAGCCTCTCGGCTGACCAGAATATAGAACGCACCGGGATCGAGGATGATATGACCGTCCCGCGCGTGCACCTCTTCCCAGAACTCGGCCGGGTCATAATGGCCGATATTGTCCAGATCGATCACACCCGTGTGCGGTTTGGCCCGGTATCCCACCAGCGTTGTGTCCGGCAGACGCAAATCCACGGAAAAGCCCAAACCTTCATCAATGACGGCGGTGCCGTTCACCAATGGCATATCTTCGTGTAGCTTGCTGAGCTCGTCATCGCTCAGCACCGCCTGTCCCGCGCGAAAGCGGATTTGGTTCAAGCGCATGCCGGGCCGCACAAGAACAGAAAATGAGCGCGGGCAAATCTCGGCATAGAGGGGACCGGTATATCCCGGTGGAATGCGATCAAATTCGGTCCCGCCATCGGTGATCGTACGGGTCAGCAAATCCAAACGCCCGGTCGAGCTTTTGGCATTGGCCACTGCCTGGACCCCGTCGGGCAGGTCCAGCGCTTCCATCAAGGGCACGACATAGACACAGCCCTTTTCCAGCACAGCACCACCGGACAGGTCGACCTCGTGCATCTGAAATTCTGTCAAGCGATCGCTGACACGCGCGCCATGGCCTGCAAGGAAGGATGCACGGACGCGATACGCGACGGTGCCCAATCGCAAGTCGAGGCTGGCGGGCTGAATCTGCGCAGCAATCACGGCGGGTTCTGCGGTGATCTCACCGCGATCCATCATCGCTTTCAGTTCCGTGTCGGGAAGTACGCCGATCATATCGCCCCCTCGTGTCGTGTTGCGGGGCCTGCGGCCAGTGACCCCGTAGCGCCGGGGCGGTGTT